>JACCYX010000368.1 GCA_013696265.1 Chloroflexia bacterium | reverse complement strand
CCACGCAGTTATGGTGTGATCTCCCTGAACACGGCCGCTGGTCTGATGAGCGACGTTAGAATTCGGCAGGCCGTCCTGGCCTCCATCGGCGTCGAAGCCAGCGGGCAGGTGACGCACGGCGAAGGCTTCTTCGATCTGGGTCCTGGGATCATGATGCCGCAGACAGCCTGGGCCTCTGACGTCTCGGCCGAGCTGTATAACCAGAATGACCCTGAGGCGGCAGCGCTGTTGCTTGAGGAGGCGGGGTATGACGGCGCCCCCGTGCGCGTGATCGCGACAATGGAAGATCTCGGTGACTACAACGCCGCAATCGTGGCCCAACAGCAGATGGAGGCTGCTGGCTTCGTAATCCAGTTGGATGTGATGGACGAGGCGACGCTGGACGAAAACCTCGAGAGCGATGACGCCTGGGACATGTCCACTGGCGCCTACGTGTTCAGGCCGGATCCGGTGCTGATCGCCCCATTCGCGAGTTGCACCTATGACGGCAAGTGGTGTACCGAGGCAAAGCAGGAAATCATGGAGCGAGTGCTCACAGAGTCCGATTTCGAGGCCAGATTTGCCGCGTTTGAGGAATTGCAGGCACTCTGGTACGAGGAAGCTCCGGCCATCAAGTTGGTCAACAACTATGGTGTCGCGGCTCTCTCGGTGAGAGTCCAGGGATTACTCGGTCAGACGCACTTCGAACTCGAACCAGAGTTTGGCAACTGCTGGCTCGCGGCGGAGTAGCATGCGCATCATTGTCGGAATGACGGGCGGGGCAATGCCCCGCTCACCATCCCCCGTTGTTCCGCACAGCGTTCAGGCGGCTCGTCCGCAATTGAAGCACGCCAATCCGTTCGGGCCAGTCCGGGGGTCTGGGCCTTGAAGTCGGTCGAACAGACTTTTCCCCCATGGTTGAGTTGATGGAAGACCACCGGAAAGAACCCTGAGCCGCGATCAGATGGGAGTCACGGCATGTTCGCGTACATCATTCGACGGTTGCTGCTCCTGATCCCGGTGCTGCTGATCGTCGGCGTTATCGCCTTTATGCTCATCCACCTTATACCAGGCGATCCGACGACGGCCCTGTTGGGGAGGGATGCCACCCTCGAACAGCGAGAAGCGCTCCGGGATCAGATGGGTCTCAACGATCCCTTGCCGGTTCAATTCATGAACTGGATCACGGATGCCGTGCGGCTTGACTTTGGCGATTCGCTGTTCCTCAGAATGCCGGTCACGGAAGCGCTGTTCGATCGCGTGCAGCCAACGGGGCTGCTTACCCTGTACTCGCTTTCGCTGGCGATCCTGATTGCGATCCCGTCCGGGGTAATCGCCGCGGTTCGTCCGAACTCATTGGCGGACCGGCTGTTGATGGTGATGTCGATCAGCGGCGCGGCGATCCCGGGGTTTTTCTTTGGCATTTTGCTGATCCTGTTGTTCGCCGTGGTTCTTGGATGGCTCCCCTCAGGCGGTTACGTCGGCATCGGTGACGATCCCGTCCAGCATTTCAGGTACATGGTCATGCCGGCGCTGGCCCTCGGCTTCTCATCCGCCGGATTGCTCGCCAGATTGGTGAGGTCGGCGATGCTGGATGTCCTGCACCAGGATTATGTCCGCACCGCGTATGCCAAGGGTTTGCCCGAGCGTCACGTGGTGGTGAAGCACGCACTCCGCAACGCCACGATCCCGGCACTGACGGTCATTGGGACCGTGCTGGCAACCTTGCTCGGCGGGACGGTGGTGATTGAAACTGTCTTTAACATCCCGGGAATGGGCCGATTGGTGGTGCAAAGCGTGACCCGCCGGGATTTCCAGGTGGTGCAGGGCGCGGTGCTGATGGTGGCGACGATCGAGGTCCTGGTGATGCTGATCCTCGACATCCTGTATGTCTATGTTGACCCCAGGATTCGCTATGGTTCTGACTGATGCGGCAATTGCCGGGAGTGGCAAATCATCGACGAAAATGGGGCGGCTCCGGTTATCCTCGATCACACCGGCCTCAAAGTATTACTGGATTCGGCTCCTGTTGGAGAATTGGGTAGCGTCCGCGAGTCTCGCGTTCCTGGTCGTCATGGTGCTCGTCGCGGTGTTCGCTCCGTTGATTGCGCCCGTGGAACCAGACTTCGTGAATCCCCTTGTGCGGCTTTCCGGACCATCGAGCGACTATTGGTTTGGCACCGATGAACTGGGCCGGGATATCTTTAGCCGGGTCGTCTACGGCGCACGGGTGTCGCTGTTGGTCGGTATCACCGTTATGGTGGGTTCCACCATTCTCGGATCGCTGCTGGGATTGATCGCGGGTTTCTACCCTCGCGTCGACGTCCTGGTGATGCGCGTGATCGACGGTCTGGAGGCGTTTCCGGGCATCTTGCTGGCGATCGCGATCATGGCGGCATTTGGCGCGGCGGTCCAGAACGTGATCATCGCGCTGTCCGTCGTCTACGTCCCCAACATCGCCAGGCTGGTCCGTGGCACGACGCTCATGAACAGCCGGGAACTCTATGTCGAATCCGCCCGGGCGATTGGGATGCGAGACTTCCCGATCATGCGGAAGTACATTCTGATGAACTCGATATCGCCGTTGATTGTGCAATGCACCTTCGTGATTGCATTTGCGATCCTGGCGGAGGCATCCCTGTCGTTTCTGGGAGCTGGCGTGCCTCCGGACGTGCCCACCTGGGGCGGAATGGTGAGCGCGGGTCAGCCCAGATTGCAACAAGCGTGGTGGGCGTCAGTGTTTCCCGGGGCGTTCCTGTTTGCGACAATACTGGCAATCAACCTGGTCGGCGATGGACTCCGGGACGCCTTCGACCCCCGATCGCGCGAACGCTAGGCGCCCCAACGAGTCCGGGCGCACCACCTCCGCTCCGAGACGTACAAGCACGTGCCCAGCTTGTGGATGAATATCTGGATAACATCGGACAGGCATGTACGGGTCTGTATCATCGCGCTCCAAGGCAGGACACTTTTGCTTATGGACACCACATATTGTGCATAGTCTGGCTTCACGATGGTGTGCCCCAACATCTGCCTTCATAGTTGACCCGCGAAATGATCGTTCCACTCCGTGGCGGTTGTCGAACGTATCGACGCACCGCACAACGTTCATACGTCAACAAAAGGGAATATCGACTCAATGGCAGGTTCGAAAAAGACTTCAGCATCAGCCGCGAAATCAAGCAACGGGCAGGGATCGGAAACATCCGAAGCCGACATCGATTTGGGAGCGGCGGCATCCGAGGTCACTGAGCAGATTCAGGACCAGGTGACGGGTCTGACGCAGCAGGTTCGTCAGCAGGCGTCCGAGCAACTCGTCACGCAGAAAGAGCGGCTGGTCGATACGCTGGATACAGTGGCGCTCGTGCTCCACCAGGCCGGTGAGCACGCCGATCTCCAAGACAAGGCTATGCTCACGCAGTATGTCGACAAGGCGTCCAGCCAGGTGAGCCAGTGGTCCGACACGTTGCGCGAGCGTGACATGTCACAACTGCTTGACGACACCGTGCGGTATGCCCGTCGCCAGCCGATGCTCTTCTTCAGCGGCGCCCTGGCCGCTGGATTCGCCGGCGCTCGCTTCTTCCGGAGTTCCGCGAAGCAGGCGGAGACCACCCCGGCGAACGGCACAGTTCCCGATAGCGGGGTTGCCGCGAGCGATACGGCTCTCGACACCGATGAATCCGCCGCGAACGATATCCCGCGCTTCGAAAGCGACCAGGCGGCGTTCGACTCCGCCCTGGGGGCCGCGAACTCGCCGCTGGATACGGACATGTCGATGCAAACCGACCGGGAGCCAGAGTTCGGAGACTTCGTCGAGGACTACAAGGCGGCGACCCAGGAAGGCGATGAGTTGATCGATGACTCATTGGCTGGCACGAACCGGTCCACGAGCCCGGAGAACCGGTAATGACAGAGGGACGAGACGACCGCTCCCTCGGTGAACTCTTTGCCGACCTGGCCCACGAAACCAGCACGCTGGTGCGCCAGGAGCTGCGGCAGGCCGGCACGGAGATCGGCCAGCGGGCGAGTGGGGTCGGCAAGGATGTCGCCCAGCTCGCCGTTGGCGCGGTGGTTGCTCACGCGGCATTCCTGGCCCTGGTGGCGGCGATCATCATCGGGCTCGCCGATCTCGGTCTCCCCTGGTGGCTGGCGGCGCTGGTCGTGGCGCTCCTCCTCAGCATTGCCGGGTACGCCGTGATTGGGCGAGCCCGCACGGCCATCAAGCAGGCCGACATCCTGCCCCACCACACCATCGACAATCTCAAGGAGGACCGGGAATGGGCCAAAGAGCAGATCAGCTAGACCAGCGGGGGAGCGGTATTGACCCGTTGGCCGTCGGGGACGCCGAAATCCAGCAGACCCGCGAAGAGATGAGCGACACGCTCGAAGCGATCCAGGCCAAGCTCGCCCCTGAGCGCGTCACCGAGGACGCGAAGGACGCGGCCATCGAAACAGCCGACCACGTGATCGAAGAGGCCCGGGAAACGGTCCAGGAGTGGACCGAGTCCGCCAGCGCGTCCGCCAGGGAAGCCGTCGATCACGCATTGGTAAAACTTCGGGAAACGCTTCCCGAACTGTCCGACCAGGCTCGTGAGTCGGCGCGCGAGGCGACCGAACTCGCCAGTGTCGCCGCCATGGAAGCGGTCGACCACGCGCTCCTGAAGGTCCGGGAGACGTTTCCCGACCTGAGCCAGCAGGCACAAGACGCCGCTCGCGAGGCGGTCGATCACGCAATCGAAGAAGCGAAAGCGGCGGTTCGGGAACTCGGCCAGCAAACGAAGGCCGCCGTACGCGACGCCACCATAGGGAGAGTTGAACGAATGGCACACACCACGAGCGAAACATCGAAGAGCGCGGGATCAACCGTCATGCAAACCATCAAGCAGAACCCCGGACCGGCGGCCTTGACCGCCCTTGGCGTCGGGTGGCTGGTCATGAATGGCCGGAGCGGCTCGGCCCAGGGGAGCCTGGGCCCACCAACGTTATCGTCCACGAGTCAGGGGACGTCGAGCGTGGGCGAGAGCGTCCAGTCCGGCGTTGGCCAGGCCCAGGCTATTGCCGGTGATATGGCACAAAACGTCCAGGACGGGATCGGCACCGCCGCCGATCAAGTGGCCCAAACGGCAACCGACGTCGCGGACGGTGTAACGCAGGGAGCGTCAACCGTTGCCGGGGGCGTGGCCCACGGCGCGGAAGCCGTCGGCGGCGGAGTCGCCCACGGGGTCACGACTGTGGCGAGCGGAGTCCAAAGCACGGTCACGGGCGCTGGCAACCAGGCAAAGCAGATGCCAGGCCGGTTGCGTCACATGGTCGAGGAAAACCCGATGCGCCTGGGTCTCGTGGCCGTCGCCCTCGGCGGCGGCGCCGCGCTGGTCGTTCCCGAAACCCGCCGTGAGAACCAGATGCTCGGCGAGGCACGCGACACGGTGGTCGAGCGCGCCCAATCGACGACCCAGTCCACCTTCCAGAAGGTGCAGCAAGTGGCCGGGGAGGTTGGAGAAACAGTCGAGAAGGAAGCGAAGTACGCGGGCCTGACCAGCGAGTCCAAATAACCGGGCTGAGGTGATGGTGTGGGCGACCAGGGACATCCTCGAAACGCCCACGCGGTCACAGACTGACCCCGTGCCTCAGCATTCAGGTTCCGGTTGGGACAAGGTTTTGCACCTCCCGTTCGTTGCACATCATATCGCTCAAGGAGAATCACATGCTTCCTAAAACACGAACACTGCTTCAAGCGACGGTCATCGGCTGCGCCTTGACGTTTGGCTCTCTCGGCGCGACCGCGGTTGTGGCACAGGACGCCACCGAGCCCGCTGCCACGCAAGCACTCACTGAACCCGAAGATGAGGGGTTCGACGACTGGGGACTGCTCGGACTGCTCGGCCTCCTCGGCCTGGCTGGCCTCAAGAAGCGCTCGGAGCCTGAAGTTCGGACGGTTGACCGTCCCGTTGTTGGAACGCAACGCTAGCAACATCATCGGAGTCTGCCGTAACGGCTCCCAGGTTCTTTTCCCGCATGCGATCATCACCGTACATCTGGTACGGTGATGATCGCATCACGCTATCTGGATGACACCCATGCCCAAGCATCGACCTCAGGATTCGGTGAGACCAGAACCGGCGGATCAGGAAGATCAGGAAGATCACGTATCTTTTCAGCAAGAGTCCTCGTCCCGAGATTCCGGCCAAGATCCAGATGATAAGTCCTCCGCGGCAAACTCAACGAACGCGGGTACTTCCTCGCGTAATCAATCGTTCAACGGGGCCAATTCCGAGCTAGCGGAGCGGGAACTCGAACGGCAACTGGAAACCGGCGAGGAGAACCCAACCTAGACTCGGTCGAGGGCGGCATCTGATTTTGCGGTTCGGTGGCCCAGGCATCAGCGGCATAGGGGCCAGGCTGGCGCGGTCGGTTCGCGTGGCATGGGGGCGTGCATGGGCGGATTTCGGGATGGGTCGGGCGGCTCGAAGAACGACGACCAGTCAATTGATCGGCAACCCGGCGGCGAGCCGGAGACGAGCCCGCCAGGCGACGAGCCCTCGGTCGATGAGGTGATCCAGGAGAGCGATCACCAGGCGGCCGCCCGGCGGACGGAAGAGGAGGAGATCTTTCCCGCCTACGGCGATGATGAGGAGCAGGGAAACCGCCTGAACCCAGTCCAACGATTCCTCGGCCAGCGGGACATCGTGCCGGAGCGCGACAAGCAAACGGTGCGGATCGAGATCCCATCCAAAACGATCGTCAAGGTGATCCTGACGCTGGTCATCATCTGGCTGGTGCTCAAGGTCGCCTCGATCTTCCTGCTGCTCTTGCTGGCGATCATCGTTTGCCTCGCCCTGCTGCCGGTTGTGCGGCGGCTGGAGAACCGCGGCCTGCCCCGTGGGCTGGCGGTGGTCACCGTCATCTCGGGACTCGTTGGCATCATCGCCGGATTCCTCTGGCTGATCGTGCCGCCGCTGGTCACCCAGACCCAAAACCTGATCGACAACGCGCCGGAGTACGTCGAGAATTTCGACGATATTCTCGATCGTTACCCCTCGATTCGCGACCAGGTGGACACCTACCTGGGCATCGGTGACGAGGACGCGGAGCAGTCACCCGCCGAATCAGCCCAGGACACCGGGAGTGAGGAGGACCCGGCCCCCGCGGTTGACGCCGGCACGGTGCAGGCCGGCGCGACGCAGGTGCTTTCGGTCAGCACCGCCATCGTCGGCGGGATCGCGAACGTCTTCTTCGTCCTGGTGCTGGCGCTCTACCTGCTGGTCGAGGGCGAGCGGACCTGGCGCTATTTCGCGCGGTACATGACTCCGACGCTGCGTTATCGCTTCCACCGGCTCGGTCCGCAACTGACCCAGGTGGTAAGTGGCTACGTGATCGGCCAGGCGATTATCTCCACGACGTTCGGCGTCTTTTCGTACATCGTGCTGTTCGTGCTGAATGTCCCGCAGCCGCTGCTACTCTCACTGTTCGGCGCGGTGGCGGTGGCAATCCCGATTGTCGGCGTGCCGGTCGCGACCATCGCGGTGATGGCGATCGCGCTCTCGGTCAGCTGGCAGACATCGCTGATCGTATTCGGCGTCTTCATGCTCTACCAGCAATTCGAGAACTACGTCCTCCTGCCACGCGTGTACGGCAATACCCTGCAAGTGACCTCGCTGAGCATTCTGGTGGGGGTCCTCGTGGGAGGTCAGTTGCTGGGTATCCTCGGCATCATTCTCTCGCTGCCCTTGACGGCATCGATCCCGGTGATCGAGCGGGTTTGGCGCGAACAGGTGCCGGATGACATCGAGGCGCTGGAGGAGGCAACCGTCACCCGGGAACCGACGCCGACCGAGATCGTCAGGGGTGATCGCTCCTGAACCAGTTGCGCAACTGGTTCTGATGTATTGGATATACGACAAAGCCCCGCCGAATTCGGCGGGGCTTTGTCGTATATCCAATACATCAGAACCAGTTGCGCAACTGGTTCAGGAGCGATCACCCCTGACGATCTCGGTCGGCGTCGGTTCCCGGGTGACGGTTGCCTCCTCCAGCGCCTCGATGTCATCCGGCACCTGTTCGCGCCAAACCCGCTCGATCACCGGGATCGATGCCGTCAAGGGCAGCGAGAGAATGATGCCGAGGATACCCAGCAACTGACCTCCCACGAGGACCCCCACCAGAATGCTCAGCGAGGTCACTTGCAGGGTATTGCCGTACACGCGTGGCAGGAGGACGTAGTTCTCGAATTGCTGGTAGAGCATGAAGACGCCGAATACGATCAGCGATGTCTGCCAGCTGACCGAGAGCGCGATCGCCATCACCGCGATGGTCGCGACCGGCACGCCGACAATCGGGATTGCCACCGCCACCGCGCCGAACAGTGAGAGTAGCAGCGGCTGCGGGACATTCAGCACGAACAGCACGATGTACGAAAAGACGCCGAACGTCGTGGAGATAATCGCCTGGCCGATCACGTAGCCACTTACCACCTGGGTCAGTTGCGGACCGAGCCGGTGGAAGCGATAACGCAGCGTCGGAGTCATGTACCGCGCGAAATAGCGCCAGGTCCGCTCGCCCTCGACCAGCAGGTAGAGCGCCAGCACCAGGACGAAGAAGACGTTCGCGATCCCGCCGACGATGGCGGTGCTGACCGAAAGCACCTGCGTCGCGCCGGCCTGCACCGTGCCGGCGTCAACCGCGGGGGCCGGGTCCTCCTCACTCCCGGTGTCCTGGGCTGATTCGGCGGGTGACTGCTCCGCGTCCTCGTCACCGATGCCCAGGTAGGTGTCCACCTGGTCGCGAATCGAGGGGTAACGATCGAGAATATCGTCGAAATTCTCGACGTACTCCGGCGCGTTGTCGATCAGGTTTTGGGTCTGGGTGACCAGCGGCGGCACGATCAGCCAGAGGAATCCGGCGATGATGCCAACGAGTCCCGAGATGACGGTGACCACCGCCAGCCCACGGGGCAGGCCGCGGTTCTCCAGCCGCCGCACAACCGGCAGCAGGGCGAGGCAAACGATGATCGCCAGCAAGAGCAGCAGGAAGATCGAGGCGACCTTGAGCACCAGCCAGATGATGACCAGCGTCAGGATCACCTTGACGATCGTTTTGGATGGGATCTCGATCCGCACCGTTTGCTTGTCGCGCTCCGGCACGATGTCCCGCTGGCCGAGGAATCGTTGGACTGGGTTCAGGCGGTTTCCCTGCTCCTCATCATCGCCGTAGGCGGGAAAGATCTCCTCCTCTTCCGTCCGCCGGGCGGCCGCCTGGTGATCGCTCTCCTGGATCACCTCATCGACCGAGGGCTCGTCGCCTGGCGGGCTCGTCTCCGGCTCGCCGCCGGGTTGCCGATCAATTGACTGGTCGTCGTTCTTCGAGCCGCCCGACCCATCCCGAAATCCGCCCATGCACGCCCCCATGCCACGCGAACCGACCGCGCCAGCCTGGCCCCTATGCCGCTGATGCCTGGGCCACCGAACCGCAAAATCAGATGCCGCCCTCGACCGAGTCTAGGTTGGGTTCTCCTCGCCGGTTTCCAGTTGCCGTTCGAGTTCCCGCTCCGCTAGCTCGGAATTGGCCCCGTTGAACGATTGATTACGCGAGGAAGTACCCGCGTTCGTTGAGTTTGCCGCGGAGGACTTATCATCTGGATCTTGGCCGGAATCTCGGGACGAGGACTCTTGCTGAAAAGATACGTGATCTTCCTGATCTTCCTGATCCGCCGGTTCTGGTCTCACCGAATCCTGAGGTCGATGCTTGGGCATGGGTGTCATCCAGATAGCGTGATGCGATCATCACCGTACCAGATGTACGGTGATGATCGCATGCGGGAAAAGAACCTGGGAGCCGTTACGGCAGACTCCGATGATGTTGCTAGCGTTGCGTTCCAACAACGGGACGGTCAACCGTCCGAACTTCAGGCTCCGAGCGCTTCTTGAGGCCAGCCAGGCCGAGGAGGCCGAGCAGTCCGAGCAGTCCCCAGTCGTCGAACCCCTCATCTTCGGGTTCAGTGAGTGCTTGCGTGGCAGCGGGCTCGGTGGCGTCCTGTGCCACAACCGCGGTCGCGCCGAGAGAGCCAAACGTCAAGGCGCAGCCGATGACCGTCGCTTGAAGCAGTGTTCGTGTTTTAGGAAGCATGTGATTCTCCTTGAGCGATATGATGTGCAACGAACGGGAGGTGCAAAACCTTGTCCCAACCGGAACCTGAATGCTGAGGCACGGGGTCAGTCTGTGACCGCGTGGGCGTTTCGAGGATGTCCCTGGTCGCCCACACCATCACCTCAGCCCGGTTATTTGGACTCGCTGGTCAGGCCCGCGTACTTCGCTTCCTTCTCGACTGTTTCTCCAACCTCCCCGGCCACTTGCTGCACCTTCTGGAAGGTGGACTGGGTCGTCGATTGGGCGCGCTCGACCACCGTGTCGCGTGCCTCGCCGAGCATCTGGTTCTCACGGCGGGTTTCGGGAACGACCAGCGCGGCGCCGCCGCCGAGGGCGACGGCCACGAGACCCAGGCGCATCGGGTTTTCCTCGACCATGTGACGCAACCGGCCTGGCATCTGCTTTGCCTGGTTGCCAGCGCCCGTGACCGTGCTTTGGACTCCGCTCGCCACAGTCGTGACCCCGTGGGCGACTCCGCCGCCGACGGCTTCCGCGCCGTGGGCCACGCCCCCGGCAACGGTTGACGCTCCCTGCGTTACACCGTCCGCGACGTCGGTTGCCGTTTGGGCCACTTGATCGGCGGCGGTGCCGATCCCGTCCTGGACGTTTTGTGCCATATCACCGGCAATAGCCTGGGCCTGGCCAACGCCGGACTGGACGCTCTCGCCCACGCTCGACGTCCCCTGACTCGTGGACGATAACGTTGGTGGGCCCAGGCTCCCCTGGGCCGAGCCGCTCCGGCCATTCATGACCAGCCACCCGACGCCAAGGGCGGTCAAGGCCGCCGGTCCGGGGTTCTGCTTGATGGTTTGCATGACGGTTGATCCCGCGCTCTTCGATGTTTCGCTCGTGGTGTGTGCCATTCGTTCAACTCTCCCTATGGTGGCGTCGCGTACGGCGGCCTTCGTTTGCTGGCCGAGTTCCCGAACCGCCGCTTTCGCTTCTTCGATTGCGTGATCGACCGCCTCGCGAGCGGCGTCTTGTGCCTGCTGGCTCAGGTCGGGAAACGTCTCCCGGACCTTCAGGAGCGCGTGGTCGACCGCTTCCATGGCGGCGACACTGGCGAGTTCGGTCGCCTCGCGCGCCGACTCACGAGCCTGGTCGGACAGTTCGGGAAGCGTTTCCCGAAGTTTTACCAATGCGTGATCGACGGCTTCCCTGGCGGACGCGCTGGCGGACTCGGTCCACTCCTGGACCGTTTCCCGGGCCTCTTCGATCACGTGGTCGGCTGTTTCGATGGCCGCGTCCTTCGCGTCCTCGGTGACGCGCTCAGGGGCGAGCTTGGCCTGGATCGCTTCGAGCGTGTCGCTCATCTCTTCGCGGGTCTGCTGGATTTCGGCGTCCCCGACGGCCAACGGGTCAATACCGCTCCCCCGCTGGTCTAGCTGATCTGCTCTTTGGCCCATTCCCGGTCCTCCTTGAGATTGTCGATGGTGTGGTGGGGCAGGATGTCGGCCTGCTTGATGGCCGTGCGGGCTCGCCCAATCACGGCGTACCCGGCAATGCTGAGGAGGAGCGCCACGACCAGCGCCGCCAGCCACCAGGGGAGACCGAGATCGGCGAGCCCGATGATGATCGCCGCCACCAGGGCCAGGAATGCCGCGTGAGCAACCACCGCGCCAACGGCGAGCTGGGCGACATCCTTGCCGACCCCACTCGCCCGCTGGCCGATCTCCGTGCCGGCCTGCCGCAGCTCCTGGCGCACCAGCGTGCTGGTTTCGTGGGCCAGGTCGGCAAAGAGTTCACCGAGGGAGCGGTCGTCTCGTCCCTCTGTCATTACCGGTTCTCCGGGCTCGTGGACCGGTTCGTGCCAGCCAATGAGTCATCGATCAACTCATCGCCTTCCTGGGTCGCCGCCTTGTAGTCCTCGACGAAGTCTCCGAACTCTGGCTCCCGGTCGGTTTGCATCGACATGTCCGTATCCAGCGGCGAGTTCGCGGCCCCCAGGGCGGAGTCGAACGCCGCCTGGTCGCTTTCGAAGCGCGGGATATCGTTCGCGGCGGATTCATCGGTGTCGAGAGCCGTATCGCTCGCGGCAACCCCGCTATCGGGAACTGTGCCGTTCGCCGGGGTGGTCTCCGCCTGCTTCGCGGAACTCCGGAAGAAGCGAGCGCCGGCGAATCCAGCGGCCAGGGCGCCGCTGAAGAAGAGCATCGGCTGGCGACGGGCATACCGCACGGTGTCGTCAAGCAGTTGTGACATGTCACGCTCGCGCAACGTGTCGGACCACTGGCTCACCTGGCTGGACGCCTTGTCGACATACTGCGTGAGCATAGCCTTGTCTTGGAGATCGGCGTGCTCACCGGCCTGGTGGAGCACGAGCGCCACTGTATCCAGCGTATCGACCAGCCGCTCTTTCTGCGTGACGAGTTGCTCGGACGCCTGCTGACGAACCTGCTGCGTCAGACCCGTCACCTGGTCCTGAATCTGCTCAGTGACCTCGGATGCCGCCGCTCCCAAATCGATGTCGGCTTCGGATGTTTCCGATCCCTGCCCGTTGCTTGATTTCGCGGCTGATGCTGAAGTCTTTTTCGAACCTGCCATTGAGTCGATATTCCCTTTTGTTGACGTATGAACGTTGTGCGGTGCGTCGATACGTTCGACAACCGCCACGGAGTGGAACGATCATTTCGCGGGTCAACTATGAAGGCAGATGTTGGGGCACACCATCGTGAAGCCAGACTATGCACAATATGTGGTGTCCATAAGCAAAAGTGTCCTGCCTTGGAGCGCGATGATACAGACCCGTACATGCCTGTCCGATGTTATCCAGATATTCATCCACAAGCTGGGCACGTGCTTGTACGTCTCGGAGCGGAGGTGGTGCGCCCGGACTCGTTGGGGCGCCTAGCGTTCGCGCGATCGGGGGTCGAAGGCGTCCCGGAGTCCATCGCCGACCAGGTTGATTGCCAGTATTGTCGCAAACAGGAACGCCCCGGGAAACACTGACGCCCACCACGCTTGTTGCAATCTGGGCTGACCCGCGCTCACCATTCCGCCCCAGGTGGGCACGTCCGGAGGCACGCCAGCTCCCAGAAACGACAGGGATGCCTCCGCCAGGATCGCAAATGCAATCACGAAGGTGCATTGCACAATCAACGGCGATATCGAGTTCATCAGAATGTACTTCCGCATGATCGGGAAGTCTCGCATCCCAATCGCCCGGGCGGATTCGACATAGAGTTCCCGGCTGTTCATGAGCGTCGTGCCACGGACCAGCCTGGCGATGTTGGGGACGTAGACGACGGACAGCGCGATGATCACGTTCTGGACCGCCGCGCCAAATGCCGCCATGATCGCGATCGCCAGCAAGATGCCCGGAAACGCCTCCAGACCGTCGATCACGCGCATCACCAGGACGTCGACGCGAGGGTAGAAACCCGCGATCAATCCCAGCAGCGATCCGAGAATGGTGGAACCCACCATAACGGTGATACCGACCAACAGCGACACCCGTGCGCCGTAGACGACCCGGCTAAAGATATCCCGGCCCAGTTCATCGGTGCCAAACCAATAGTCGCTCGATGGTCCGGAAAGCCGCACAAGGGGATTCACGAAGTCTGGTTCCACGGGCGCAATCAACGGAGCGAACACCGCGACGAGCACCATGACGACCAGGAACGCGAGACTCGCGGACGCTACCCAATTCTCCAACAGGAGCCGAATCCAGTAATACTTTGAGGCCGGTGTGATCGAGGATAACCGGAGCCGCCCCATTTTCGTCGATGATTTGCCACTCCCGGCAATTGCCGCATCAGTCAGAACCATAGCGAATCCTGGGGTCAACATAGACATACAGGATGTCGAGGATCAGCATCACCAGGACCTCGATCGTCGCCACCATCAGCACCGCGCCCTGCACCACCTGGAAATCCCGGCGGGTCACGCTTTGCACCACCAATCGGCCCATTCCCGGGATGTTAAAGACAGTTTCAATCACCACCGTCCCGCCGAGCAAGGTTGCCAGCACGGTCCCAATGACCGTCAGTGCCGGGATCGTGGCGTTGCGGAGTGCGTGCTTCACCACCACGTGACGCTCGGGCAAACCCTTGGCATACGCGGTGCGGACATAATCCTGGTGCAGGACATCCAGCATCGCCGACCTCACCAATCTGGCGAGCAATCCGGCGGATGAGAAGCCGAGGGCCAGCGCCGGCATGACCATGTACCTGAAATGCTGGACGGGATCGTCACCGATGCCGACGTAACCGCCTGAGGGGAGCCATCCAAGAACCACGGCGAACAACAGGATCAGCAAAATGCCAAAGAAAAACCCCGGGATCGCCGCGCCGCTGATCGACATCACCATCAACAGCCGGTCCGCCAATGAGTTCGGACGAACCGCGGCGATTACCCCGGACGGGATCGCAATCAGGATCGCCAGCGAAAGCGAGTACAGGGTAAGCAGCCCCGTTGGCTGCACGCGATCGAACAGCGCTTCCGTGACCGGCATTCTGAGGAACAGCGAATCGCCAAAGTCAAGCCGCACGGCATCCGTGATCCAGTTCATGAATTGAACCGGCAAGGGATCGTTGAGACCCATCTGATCCCGGAGCGCTTCTCGCTGTTCGAGGGTGGCATCCCTCCCCAACAGGGCCGTCGTCGGATCGCCTGGTATAAGGTGGATGAGCATAAAGGCGATAACGCCGACGATCAGCAGCACCGGGATCAGGAGCAGCAACCGTCGAATGATGTACGCGAACATGCCGTGACTCCCATCTGATCGCGGCTCAGGGTTCTTTCCGGTGGTCTTCCATCAACTCAACCATGGGGGAAAAGTCTGTTCGACCGACTTCAAGGCCCAGACCCCCGGACTGGCCCGAACGGATTGGCGTGCTTCAATTGCGGACGAGCCGCCTGAACGCTGTGCGGAACAACGGGGGATGGTGAGCGGGGCATTGCCCCGCCCGTCATTCCGACAATGATGCGCATGCTACTCCGCCGCGAGCCAGCAGTTGCCAAACTCTGGTTCGAGTTCGAAGTGCGTCTGACCGAGTAATCCCTGGACTCTCACCGAGAGAGCCGCGACACCATAGTTGTTGACCAACTTGATGGCCGGAGCTTCCTCGTACCAGAGTGCCTGCAATTCCTCAAACGCGGCAAATCTGGCCTCGAAATCGGACTCTGTGAGCACTCGCTCCATGATTTCCTGCTTTGCCTCGGTACACCACTTGCCGTCATAGGTGCAACTCGCGAATGGGGCGATCAGCACCGGATCCGGCCTGAACACGTAGGCGCCAGTGGACATGTCCCAGGCGTCATCGCTCTCGAGGTTTTCGTCCAGCGTCGCCTCGTCCATCACATCCAACTGGATTACGAAGCCAGCAGCCTCCATCTGCTGTTGGGCCACGATTGCGGCGTTGTAGTCACCGAGATCTTCCATTGTCGCGATCACGCGCACGGGGGCGCCGTCATACCCCGCCTCCTCAAGCAACAGCGCTGCCGCCTCAGGGTCATTCTGGTTATACAGCTCGGCCGAGACGTCAGAGGCCCAGGCTGTCTGCGGCATCATGATCCCAGGACCCAGATCGAAGAAGCCTTCGCCGTGCGTCACCTGCCCGCTGGCTTCGACGCCGATGGAGGCCAGGACGGCCTGCCGAATTCTAACGTCGCTCATCAGACCAGCGGCCGTGTTCAGGGAGATCACACCATAACTGCGTGG
>JACCYX010000291.1 GCA_013696265.1 Chloroflexia bacterium | reverse complement strand
CGGGAACTCACCGACGATGTCTTCGACGAGTTGCTGAAGCAATCCGAAACTGATGCGATGCAAGGTGCTCCGGTGCGCAATGCAGTCAAATATTAGGCTCATCATCACGCCGGACGCGGAAACGGACATCCGTGACATCCTTCGATATACTCAGGAACAATGGGGAAGACCGCAACGGAATGCGTATTTTGCTGTGCTGAAGCAAGCAGCCCGGCGAATCCAGTCGTTCCCCGAGATCGGTCGTGAGCGCGAGTCCGGCGTTCGTGAGTACGCCCTCCGGCATCACGTCGTCCTCTACCGATTCGAAGGGGACACGGTCAGCATCTTGCGCGTGATGCATCCGCGGCGGCTGCGGGACTGACCGTCTGAGTACTGTGTCCAACTCAGATTGTCATTCCGAGCTTGTGAGGCAGCGAAGCGGTATCCCCCGGCGAAGCCGGTACTCATGCGGCTGGCGACCGAAATACGGCTATCGCTTCGCTGCGCGGGGGATGTCTCGCTGGCGCCCGACATGACAGCGTGGGGACGGCAGCGACGCACGTCAATGTGCCTTGGAGTTTGTACTGAGGGATTTGCCGCACACCGCCACAGGCAAGGCAAGCGTCGCTTCGCTGCCACGTTCTCTGATGGGTGCTGCCAGCGCGGGCCGGGCTCCGCGACGGCTGCGGGGCATTTCTTAGGGTACTCTCAAACTTGGATGTGACGATGAATGGGTATCGCGGTACGCGCCGGGGCGTAGCCGTTCGAACCGCACCTCATTGGGAGCATCCATGTCCACCCGCCGATCGAAACTCACCCGCCGCGCCCTGATCGCGGGCGGCGGCATCCTCGGCTGCTGCGTCGCGGTCAGCGCGGCCGGAACCGCAACCTTTTTTCTGGCCAACCAACCCGAGAGCACCGTTGGGGACCTGGCCTTCACGACGCCGCTCGACATCCCGCCGCTGCTCGAAGGCGAGCCGGACGCCAATGGCCGGAAAATCTTCGATCTCACCCTCCAAACCGGGCGGACCCGGATCCTGCCGTCCGGCGAGGCCGAAACCTGGGGCGTCAACGGCCCGTTCCTCGGCCCGACGCTGCGTGCCCGGCGGGGCGACGTGGTGGCGTTCGCGGTCCGCAACGACCTGCCGGAGGAAACCTCGATCCATTGGCACGGGATGCACCTTCCCGCCATCATGGACGGCGGGCCGCACCAGATGATCGCCGCCGGCGAGGCGTGGAGTCCGGAATGGACGGTCGACCAGCCGGCCGCGACGCTCTGGTATCACCCGCACCCGCATGGCGAGACCGCCGAGCACGTGTACCGCGGCATTGCCGGGTTGTTCCTCGTCGACGATGACGAGAGCGACCGTCTCGATCTGCCGCGCGAGTACGGGATCGACGACTTCCCGCTCATCATCCAGGACAAGAACATCACCGATGGTGGCGAGATGTCGATGGATACCGGGTCGTTCTTCGAGCAGGTGGGCGGCTCGGCCAACTTCGGCATCCTCGGCGACACGATCCTCGTCAACGGCACCTGGGACCCCTACCTCGACGTCACCCGGTCGCTGGTGCGATTCCGGATCCTGAATGGCTCGAACGCCCGGTTCTACAATCTGGGGTTCGACGACGACCGCCCGTTCCGTTTGGTTGCCACCGACAACGGGTTCGTGCCGGGCGAGCCGGTCGACCTGACGCGGCTCCAGATCGGACCTGGCGAGCGGGCCGAGATCGTGGTCGCGTTCAGCGAAGGCGACGATGTGGTCCTGCGGAGTTTCGAGCTGGACGGTCTCGACCGCCAGATCGGTGGCAACGACTCGTTCGACGTGCTCAATCTCCGGGCCGCCGGGCCGCTGGCGTCATCGCCGTCGTCGCCGGACGACCTGGGTTCCTCCGGTCAGGCTCCAACCGTTCCCGACGACGCGACCGAGCGCGATTTCGAGTTGGATGGCCACAACCGGATCAACGGACAGGAGATGGACATGACCCGGATCAATGAGGTGATCCCGGCCGGGGCGCTGGAGGTCTGGAACGTGCGCACCAACGGCCAGCCGCACACGTTCCACATCCACGGCGCCACCTCCTGGGTGCTGGAGGTGAATGGCGAGGAGCCCCCGGCTCACCTGCGCGGTCCCAAGGACACCGTCTTCATCGGCCCGGATCACGCCGTGAGGCTGGCGGTGCAATTCGACACGCACGTCGATCCCGGCACGCCCTACATGTACCACTGCCACATCCTCAAGCACGAGGACAACGGGATGATGGGGCAGTTCGTGGTCGTCGAGCCCGGCACCGAGGCGGACGTGCCGATGACGATCGACGGCCACGCCGATCACTGAGGAAAGCGGCACCGGCGGCATCGCCAACTTTGCTACCATGCGTTGAGCTGGCGGGGAGAGTGGCCCGGTCGACGCACGGTAGCCATGAGGAGACAATCGGCGATGAGGCAAAGGGAAGAGGGAGCGGTGAGCACCCCGCTGGCGGAGCGCGGCACGCCCCGAACGAGCCGGCGAACACTCCTGGGAGCGGCGGGCGCCGGAGTCCTGGCGCTGGCGGCGAGCCGGGCGCAACCGGCGGCCGCCCAGGATCCCGTGACGCAAGAAATCACCGTCTTTCCCCGGCACGGCACGCGAACCGCCTCGCCAGCCACGGAAATCAGTTTCCGGGGCGTCACGGCCGACGCCTTGGGGGTGGTCGACATCGTGGGGTCGCAAAGCGGCGGTCACTCGGGCCTCTTGATGCCGCATGCCGATGGCAACGGCTTCAGCTACGTGCCCGACGCGCCCTTCACGCCGGGCGAGCGGGTCACAATTCAGGCCGGGGTGCCGCTGCGGGCCAACCCAGGCGGGTCCGTCACGTTCGACATCGCGGTTCCGGGCATCCCCGTGAAGAAGGACGCCGCCCGCGAGGTCGACCAGCCGGAGAGTCCTCCCCAGGAGTTCCGCACCCGGCTCGACCTCCTGCCGCCGGAGCTCACGATTTCCACCCTCGCCGATGGGACCGCCCCGGGCCACACCTTCCTCGCGGCCAAGGTGCCCGACGGCCGCAACGGGGCGATGATCCTTGATGAAGACGGAGATCTCGTCTGGTTCTCGCCCCTGGGCAACGATGTCGCCGAGCACAACGATTTCCGGGTCCAGCAGTATCGTGGGGAACCGGTGCTCACGATGTGGGAAGGCGTTTCCCAGGTTGGCACCGGCTTCGGCCATTTCGTGCTCCTCAACGACAGGTACGAGGTGGTTGCCCGGCTCCAGGTGGGCAACGGCTATCACGGGGCGGATCTCCACGAGTGCCTGCTGACCGCCCGGGCGACGGCCCTGATCATCGTCTACAACCCGATCCGCTGGGACCTCACGCCGGGCGGTGGGGATGAGGCTGGAACCGCCCTCGACGGCATCGTCCAGGAACTCGATATCGCCACCGGCCGGGTGATCTTCGAGTGGCACAGCCTGGACCACATCGACGTCGACGAAGGCATCGGCGAGCCGCCGGAAAACATCGAGGTACCGTGGGACTACTTTCACCTGAACTCGATCGAAGAGGACGATGCCGGCGATCTCATCCTGTCGGCGCGCAACTCCAACGGCATCTACAAGGTCGAGCGGGCGACCGGCCGCGTCTTGTGGCGGCTCAACGGAACCCGGAGCGATTTCGCGATGGGCGAGGGAACTCCGTTCGCCTATCAGCACCACGCCCGCGTGCACGCCAACGGTGAGTTGACGTTGTTCGACAACGCCGAATCCGAGCAGGACAAGGAAGGCGAAATCCCGTCCCGGGGCATGGTCCTCCAGCTCGACGAGGAGGCGAAGACGGCGACCCTGGTGCGGGAATACATCCACCCGACCGACATCCTCTCAATCAGCCAGGGCAACATGCAGGTACTGCCGAATGGCAACGTCTTCATCGGCTGGGGGAGCGCGCCGGTCTTCTCCGAGTTCGACGCCGAAGGGAATCTCATCTTCAACGGGCGTTTCCCGCAAGGCGCGAACACGTATCGCGCCTACCGCTTTCCGTGGGTCGGCACGCCGGGCGCGCCGCCCGACATCGCCGTCGAAACCGGCCTCGGCGACGACCTGACCGTCTATGTGAGCTGGAACGGGGCAACCGAGGTCGTCGAATGGGAAGTGCTGGCTGGTCCCGACCAGGCGGGGCTGGCGCCGGCGGCGCGGGGGGCGAAGATCGGGTTCGAAACCGCGCTCGAGGTGACGACCGCCGAGCCGTACCTGGCGGTGCGGGCCCTGGATGCCGATGGCGAGGTGCTCGGCGTCACGGAACCGATCATGCCGCGTGGGTGATCGGCGGACCCTTGCCGCGTGATCCGGTAACGGGTGATGCACATTGTTTTGGACGTTGGCCGTCCTGATGCGGATTTCCGCCGGTGACGGCGCGGTGCGGGAGCCAGAAGCCGGATCGATCGGCCCGGACCCACACCCTGACTCCTTGGTAGGTGGGGATTGCGTGATCGGTCTCCATCGCACCCCATGCACCCGAATCCCGCCTACCGCTTCTCGCCGAGCACGATGATGAGGGCATAGACCAGGCCCGGTACGTAGCCCAGGAGCGTGAGCACGATCGAGAGCAGGAACGGCCAGCCCAGGCCCCGCTTGAGGAAGACGCCGACCGGCGGAATGATGACGGTGGCGATGACGCGGATGACGTTCATGCGGTGTCCTTTCGATGGGTATGGCAACGGTTGGGAGTCTACAGGTCGAGCGCGGCGCGTTCCTCCTCGGCCCGGCGTTCCTTGTCGAGCCAGGCGTTGGCCTGCCTGATTGCGGGCGTGAGCGCCTCATCGGCGGATTGACCCGAAGTCTCGATCGTGTACACAGCTTGGTTGTTTCGATAAAGTGTGAAAATCAGTCGGTGCACTTCTTTTCCTGAAATTGTCGGTTCCCAGGTCACGGTCCAGCCGGTCTGTTCGAGTTCTTCGAGGGTCAGGTCCTGGTGATTCATGCGTTCTCCCGGATCGGCGCGTTGGCTAATGACCCGCACTGTACTTCACCAGGACGGCCCTGTCATACGCAACCTGGATCATCCGGCACTCGTTGGGATCATCTTCATAAGGCAACAGGATTGATGGATATGAACGCTGAATCCTCCCGCGGCGCCGTCGAATCCAGACCCGTATCGCGGAAGATGGGTATCAAGGATGGAACGCGAGCATTCTTTGTGAATGCCCCCAAGTCGGCACTGGACGCCATCGCTTTGCCGAGCCTTGAGATTGCCACAAGCCTTGACGGGGACTTCGACTACATTCACGTCTTCGCGATGACCCAGGCCGAGATGGACGAGATAATTCCCCGCCTCAAGTCCTATCTCGGGCCAACGGGGATGCTCTGGGTCTCGTGGCCGAAGGGCAAACAGCTTGGTACCGATCTCGCCCTGCCCCACGTCATCCGCATCGGATACAGTCACGGGCTCGTCGAAAGCACCACGTTGAGCGTGGACGGTACCTGGTCGGCAATCAAGTTCACGCACCCGAAAAAGGGCAAGACCTACCGCAACAGCTACGGCAAGCTCCCCGTATAGTTGGGCGAGACGACTTTTCGCGCTCCGCACCGGCAAGGGCCCCATTCCATGACCGATACCAAAACCAATCCTGACGAGGCCATCGACCTGCTGATCATCATTGCCAGCACCCGGCCCGGCCGAGTCGGGCTCCCGGTCGGCGAGTGGATCACCGGCATCGCTGAAGCCCACGGCGGATTCACCGTCCGGGTCGCTGACCTGGCGACGATCAACCTGCCGTTCATGAACGAGCCGGTCCACCCGGTCAAGAAGCAGTACATGTTCGACCACACCAAGGCGTGGAGCGAGACGGTCGAGGCCGCCGACGCTTACCTCTTCGTGATGCCGGAGTACAACAATTCGATGACCGCGCCGCTCAAGAACGCGATCGACTACCTCTCGCAGGAGTGGGGTTACAAGCCGGTGGGGTTCGTCAGCTACGGCGGGGTCTCCGGCGGGTTGCGGGCGGTGCAGCAGGTGAAGGGGACCGTGGCGGCGCTGAAGATGACGGCGGTTTCCGAGGCGGTCACGATTCCATCCGTGGCGAACTTCGTTCACGATGGCCTCTTCGCGCCGGAAGAACGGGTGACGACCGCCGCGAACACGATGCTCGGCCAGGTTCGGCGCTGGGCGATTGCGCTCAAGCCACTGCGCGTGGGCGAGATCTGATGGCGAAGGTGCCACGAAGCCCGGTTGAACAGCATTGTGTCGTCATCGCTGCATACATATATGTTGACAATCCGCGTCTACACGAGCAATATGGCAAGAGAATTTTCAGCCAGGAGGTCACCATGTCGAGTTCGAGCATCCGGGTTGAGGAAGAGACGCTGGCGAAGCTGCGCGTTCTCTCGAAGGATGAAAAACGCCCGATCGGCCAGATCGTGACCGACCTCGTGAAGAAATATGAGCGAGACAAGTTCTTCAAGCAGATGCATGAGGACTTCACCCGTTTGCGCGCGGATCCCGTTGCCTGGAAGGAGTATCAGGAGGAAACCGCCCTTTGGGACTCCGCATCTGGCGATGGACTCGAAAATGAGGAGCCCTACTACACGCCTGAGGAGGAAGAGGAGATCAATGCCGAGTATGCCAGAACCTATGGTCGGTGACGTTTGGGAAGTACTCTTCGGATCGGGTGTTGGACGGGAACAGCAGGGTATTCGGCCGGCTCTGGTGATTTCCAATCAGGATTACAACGGGATACCACATGGATTGTGCATTGTGGTTCCGATGACTGGTACCCAACGGGGCGTGGCTTCGCGGTTGGACATCGCGCCTCCGGAAGGCGGTCTGACGAAACCGTCCGTGATCTTGTGCGAGCAGGTTCGAGCATTAAGCCTTCCGCGGTTTCGGAGAAAGCGCGGTGAGGTGACCGGCGAGACGCTCCAGCGCGTCCAGGCCGTGGTCGGGGCGTTCATTTATCGAGTATGACGGTCACGAGCGAATAGCCGCCGGGTCAGATCGACCCGGCGGCTGTTCGCGGTGGCTGGCACTCGCTGCGCTGCCTTCGGCTACGCCTCAGGACAGGCTCCGTTGCCCAGCCAGTACGAAATGGGAGTGGCCGGTCTTGTGCCGGCCAATTCGTCTATGCAGGGGCGATGCCGTCGATGCGGACGACCTGGCCAGCCGGCGCGCCGGGGCCCGACATCAGCACGTAGACCGTGACGTACAAGTTGCCGTCGCCGTCGAAGGCGATCCCGTGCGGCATGACCAGCCCTTCGACCACCGGCTCGACGGTGCCGTCGCCCGTGTTGACGCGGAAGATCGTGCCCGTCGGGGCGCCCGCCGGGTCATCGAACAATTGGCTCAGGTAGAGTTGGCCATCGGGGCCAACGGCCAGGCCGGTCACGAACGAACGGCCGGTGGTGACGGAGGTGAAGCTGGCGAACTGGCCGTCGCCGTCCACCCGCAACACCGAGGGTCCATTCTCGGGCCAGCCCTCGCTGAGCAGGGACACGAAATACGCGGTGCCGTTGTAGGCGCCGCCGGTCGGCACCGGTTGACGCGCCGGATCATCGGTGATGGCACCCTCTTCGACGTTTGCGGTGAGCGCGTTGAGATCGGGCACGACCCCCCGGAGGGTGAATTCGCCGGTGGCGGGATCGACCGAGAAGATGGTGTTGGAGCCGGCGTCGTTGACAGTCAGGCGGCCATCGGAATCGCCGCCGGAGACGCCGTAGAGGTTCGGGTTGACATCGGTGCCGTCCGGGTTGTTCTCGATCTCGTAGGTGTTGAATTCGGCGATTTGGGTAACCTCACCGGTGGCGGGATCGAAGCTGTGGAGACCGTTCTCGCCATCGAGCGGCTCCAGGTTGACCGAGACGGCGATTCCGCCGATGGAGAAGTAGACCACGCCATCCTGGACGGCGATCCCATGCGGTCCCGCGCCAATGCTGTACGACGCGAGTTCGCTGACGACAACCGTCTGGGTGCCATCCGGACTGACCTGGGTGATTTGCCCGGTGTAACCGCGGGTGGCGGGCGGGGCGGCCTCCTCGGCCGGGGTGGCTTCGGCCACGACCGGGGTCGCGACCGCTTCCTGGACCGGAGTCGCCGCTTCCTCCGCGCCCGGCGGCGGACCGATGTCCAGGATTTCGTCACCGCCGACGCCCCGCTCGGTGACGTACATCGTGCCGT
>JACCYX010000287.1 GCA_013696265.1 Chloroflexia bacterium | reverse complement strand
TCGTTAACGCCGATTGTAAGGAGGGGTGTACCGTGTTTCGTTCCCGATCGTTCCTGAAGAATAGCCGCAAGACGTACTCTGTGGCGGCACTGGGGCTGAGCGCACTGCTGCTGGTGAGTTGCGGCGGTGACGACGACGAGGAAGATACGCCAACCGAGGCTCCGGTGGAGGCGGTCGCGACGGAGGCCGTTGAGGAAACCCCAACCGAGGAGGCCGCCGAGTCCAGCCCAATGGCATCGCCCGTCGCGAGTCCAGCCGCCGGTGACGCGACACCGGTCGTCGCCACTCCGGTAGCGGCTGACGCCACTCCGGTCACCGGCATGGCAACGCCGGACGTGGCAGCCACCCCGCTGGTGATTGCCTCGCCGGTCGCTAGCCCGGTGGCAACGCCCGCCGCGACTCCGGAGGCCACTCCGGCCAGCTAAACACGAGCGCATTTGCTCTTGATCGTGCGGGCGGCCGGATTTCCGGTCGCCCGCATTGTCGTTGCGGCAACCCCATGTCGAGCGCAATTCGGCTGAGCGCGGGGCACCGGTCGGTGTACCATTGCCACAGGATACAGACGTTCGCTTTGGGCATTCCGCCCAATATCGATGACTTCTCGCAGACAGGAATGGACTCACGCATGGCGCAGGCGAAATCACGCTCATCCGCTGGCTCGGCCGGGGCAGTCGACCAGTCGACCGTCCCGCCGCTTGGCCGGGATGCCGTGGACGATGCGGCAGTTATGGCCACCTCCGAAATTGCGTCTTCGGGGTCGAACGGATTCGAATACGAGGCGGATGACGAAGGCCTGGACTATCGCCGCCGCTACCGCGGCCTGATCGGCGTGTCCAGCAAGGTACCGATCCGGGACCGTTCCGTGCTTTCCCTCGTCTACACGCCCGGCGTCGCCGAAGCCTGCCTGGCGATCAAGGACGACCCGCTCCGCTCCTACGATCTCACCTGTCGTGGCAACACGGTCGCGATCCTGACCGATGGGTCGGATATTTTCGGACGCGAGAGCGGTCCCCCGGAAGCGGCCATTCCCCTCGCCGAAGCCAAGAGCGTCATCTTCAAGACGTTCGCCGGGATCGACGCCTTTCCCCTCTGCCTCTCGACCCACGACGTGGGCGAGATCGTGGAAACCGGCGTCTCGATTTCTCCCACCTTCGGCGCGATCTGCCTCGATGACATCTCGTCACCACGCGCCTTCACGATCGCCGATAACCTGGACAAGGCCGCTGACATCCCGGTCTTCTCGAACCAGCATCACGGGACCGCGATTCTCGTGCTCGGGGCACTCCACAACGCCCTGAAGGTGGCCGGCAAGAAACTGGAGGATGTTCGCGTCGTTCTCAGCGGGGCGGGTATCGCCGGCATCGGCGTCGCGCGCCTGCTGACTCGCGCCGGCGTCAAGAACCTGGTCGTCTGCGACCGCGCCGGGGCGATCTACCGTTACCGGCCCGAGCGGATGAACTGGGCCAAAGCCTATGTCGCCAAGGAAACCAACCTCGAACAGCGCTCGGGATCGCTGGCGACCATGCTCACGGACGCCGATGTCTTCATCGGGCTCTCCACCGGCGACATCGTCACCGAGGAAATGATCCGTGAGATGGCTCCAAACCCGATCGTCTTCGCCCTGGCCGTTCCGAATCCGGAAATCCAGCCCGAAGCCGCCCGCCGCGGCGGCGCGCGCGTGGTAGCGACCGGGCGCTCCGACTTCCCGAACGTGATGGATGTCTCGCTGGTCTTTCCTGGTTTCTTCCGGGGCCTGCTCGACTCCGGCGCGCGCAACATCCGGCTCCGGATGATGCTCGGCGCCGCCCGTGCCCTGGCCGACATGGTGCCCGAGAACGAACTGCACGCCGACAACATCGTGCCCCGGATCTTTGACTTCCGGGTGGCGCCGGCGATCGCCGCAGCCGTCGTCCGGGCCGCGATCGAGGCGGACGAAGCCTCGCGGGAAGTCTCGGCCGAGGATGTCGCCGCCAAGACCCGCCGCTACGTGTACGAAGGGCGTCTCCAGCCCGCGCGGTCCAGTGTCCGCAAGGAAGACCGCAGCCTGCGCGAGGAGGCGATCGACCTCCGGGAGCGCCACGGGGGCATTCTCGAAATCCGGAGCAAGATTCCGATCCGCGATCACCACATCCTGAACACGCTCTACGTCCCGCCGCGGGCGCTGGTGCCGGCCCACGTCATCCGCGACGATCCCTCGACCGTCACGGAGTTGACCGCCAAGGGCAACCTGGTCGCGATCGTCACCGATGGCTCGGCCGTGCTTGGTTTGGGCGACATCGGGCCCCAGGCCGCGCTGCCGGTGATGGAAGGCAAGGCCGTCCTGTTCCAGACCCTGGCGGGGGTCGAGGCTTTCCCGATCTGCCTGGCCTCCCGCGACCCGGACGAGATCGTGCGAATCGTGACCGCCATCGCGCCGTCGTTTGGGGGCGTGAACCTCGAAGACATCAGCGCCCCGCGCTGTTTCGAGATCGAGGAGAAATTGCGCACCGCCCTGGACATGCCGGTCTTCCACGACGATCAGCACGGTACGGCCATCGTCGTGCTGGCGGCGTTGCTCAACGCCGCCAAGTTGCGGACCTGCGGTCTCGACGAACTCAGGATCGTCATCAACGGTGCCGGCGCCGCCGGCATCTCGGTCGCCAAGCTGCTCAACGCGGTCGGCGCCGCCGACATCATCCTTTGCGACCGCCAGGGCGCGATCCACGTCGACCGGAAGGAGCGGATGGACGTGTCGAAACGCGCCATCGCCGAAATCACCAACCACGCGCGAAAGAGCGGCACCCTTGCCGATGTCCTGCCGGGGGCGGATGTCTTCGTCGGGCTCTCGGCGCCCGGCACACTGACCCCGGAAATGATCCGGAGCATGGCGAAGGCGCCAATGATCTTCGCCTTGGCGAACCCGGACCCGGAAATCACGCCCGACCTGGCGAGAAGCGCCGGCGCATTCGCGATCGCCACCGGCCGCAGCGATTTCCCGAACCAGGTCAACAACTCGCTGGCGTTCCCAGGGGTCTTCCGGGGCGCGCTCGATGTCCGGGCGACCGCGATCAGCGACGACATGAAGATCGCCGCCGCCCACGCCATCGCCGACCTGGTGACCGAGGACAAGCTCACCCCGGAGTTCCTGATTCCGGACAGCCTCGACCTGCGCGTCGCGCCGCGGGTGGCGGCGGCCGTCGCGCGCTCGGCCCAGGAAACCGGCCTGGCGCGCGAGACGATCGATCCGGCTGAAATCGAGATGCGCTGCCGCGACCTCGTCTATGAGGGCACGATCGCCTTGTAGGCATCCCGTCACTCGCGCACGGGCAAACCGGAGCGGCTAGACTTGTCGCCAGCATCCCAGTCCGGGTACGGGCCGACCAACGCTTGGCCGAACGTGGTGGCTCCAAGCGACCATCTCACTCCGCACCGGCGGAAAGGACTATGCGTGTCGGATCAATCCCAAGCGGCAACCAGCACCACCAACTCGGAAGGGCAATTCTCCTGGCATCCCGTCTACGCCGGAAAGTCATTCGCCCAGGTTCATGATGCCCTTGCTCAGGACATCGCCCGCGACCAACGATCCTACCAGCTTGCGATGGACGGGGCGGAAGGCGCCGAACACGATTCGCTCTCGACCATCGTCGAACTCGAACGCCGCTGGAGCACCTACCAGTTCGATTGGGCGGAAACCGATCCCCAACGCCTCGCCGACCGCATCGTCAAGTTCGAGCGGGCCCGCGAGAACCGGAAGGAAGCAATGTCGTTCGCGGACTACCGGGCCAGCGGTGCCTTGATCGAAGCCGATGAGCCGGCGGCGCCGGAAACCGCTCGTTCGCTGCCGATCATGCAGATCGGCGCCGCCATCCTGGCCATCCTCATCATCTTCTTCATCATCGCCGTGCTGACGTAACGCGCGCGGCGGTTGATTTTACGGGCTCTGGGTGCATGGAAGAACTGGATTTCGTAGGGGAGGGCTAACGGGCCCGCGAAAGACACCTCGGCAGCGAGGTCGTGGCCCGTGTATGCCCTCCCGCCCAACCATGGTGCCGGTGAGACTCGGATTTCCCGCCAGCGTCGTCGCTCCATCGGGCTGGATGCGACATCGTCGCCTCGCGGGAGGGCATACGCGAGCAATGCGTCGTTGCGTCGTTCGGGTTCACGGCTCGCCAGCCCTCCCCTACACGATCCACAGAAACGCGAACCCCAGACAATGTGCTTCACCCGTTACCAAATCGCGTAGTCACGCCTGGTCAATGCGCGATTGGTTCCTGATCGATTCCGGTCAACGCCGCCGGTGCCGTACGCTTCGCCTTCGCCTCGTACAACGATACGTCCGCGGCCCGGAGCAAGGACATGGGAGTGAGGTCGTCGTCATCCGGTGAGGTGAAGGCCATGCCGATGCTCGCCCTGAGCATCACGCGCTCGGAGCCAATGTCGATCGGTTCGCCAAGGGCAGTCCGAATTCGATCCATGATCGTGCTGGCCAGGTGGGGCGACGATTCCTCGATCACGACCACGAATTCATCGCCGCCCCAACGCGCGACGATGCCGGAGGTGCCCACGGCGTAGGCAAGCCGGTTGGCGGCGACCGTCAGGGCCTCGTCGCCAGCCTCGTGACCGAACCGGTCATTGACCTGCTTGAAGTCGTCGAGGTCGATGTAGAGCACGCTCAGGGGTTCACGGCTCGCCGCCGCGCTGTGCAGCGCTCGTTCCAGCCGCTCGAGCATTCCCCGCCGGTTGAGGAGGTTCGTGAGCGGATCGAAAAGCGCCTGCTGGGCCAGCAGTTGCTCGACCAGCTTCCGGTCGGAGACATCGCGCGCCTGGAAGGAATACCCCTCGACCTCCGGCACATCGAGCAGGTTGGTCGCGGTCAACTCGAACCACCGCCATTGCCCGTCGCGACGATTCAGCCGGATTTCGGCGCGTTCGGTGTGGCGGGAACGGCCGGCCAGCGCGTCGTGCAAGTCCAAGAACCGAGTTTGGTCCTCAGGCAGCACGAGATCGGTGAGCGGCTGGCCAACGAGGTCCTCTGGGTCGATGCCAAGGGTGCGCTCCGTCGCCGGACTGGCGTAGCGAATCACGTGGTCGACACCGGCGATGAAGGTTGGGTCCACCGACAATTGCGCCAGGTACCGGAATCGCTTGTCCGCCCGTTGCCAGTGGGTATCTCCGCCCCAGCCATCTGAGAGCGGTACGAACGTGCAGATGAGGTATTCGGGCGATCCCTCGCTGTTCCGCACCAGCCAGTTCGACATCACGCACCACACCGTGTGGCCATTCTTGTGCCGCCAGGCCGTTTCCCGGGAGAACGACCGGATCCGGCCGGCCATCAGTTCCACGCCCTTGTCGAAATCGTCCTCCGGTGTCTCCGGCGTGTAGACCTGGTCGTTGGGCAAGGCGTCGAATTCGGCCAGGGAGTAGCCGAACATCTCTTCGAGGCCTACGTTACCGGCCACGAGTTCGCCATTCACGGCGTGAAAGACCGCCAGCGCGTATGGTGACTGCTCCACCAACGCTTCGTACCAGTCAGCGTCCAGGCGATACGATCGGTGCTCGCGCGGGGGCGCGGCGGCAACGCTGGCGTTGTCTTTCTCGACGCACGACTTGACGTACCCCCACATGATCTCGGTCAGCATCCGCTCGACGCCCGGCGCCACCGCTGCACTGAGGTCTGCCGGCAACTCGTGGAGCAGTTTGCGCGTCAAGACCAGGCGCAACTCGGTCAACGCCTCGATCGACCCCTCGCAGATGTGGGCAAAGTCCGACCCGACATCCCGGATGTACATATGCGAGCCGGTTTCCAGATGGGCGGATTGAATCAGGATCTGCAACCGGCCATGGACGAGCGAGCGGACCGTGACCGTCCGATCCGCCTCGGATCCGTAGCCAAGGAGTACCGCTTCCACCGCGTCGACGATCGACTCGTACTGGATGGCATACCAGGCTCGAGCCTGTTCCCGTCGTTCGCGTGCTTCGGGGTCCACGGCTTGCTGCTCCGCCACGTCAACGATCCCCTGAACGCTTTTCGAACTTCCATCCCAACGACTTATTATCGCGGTATACCCCGGTTCGCGTCATGGTCCGTATGGGGGTTGCGCATCTCGCCAGAGGGGCTATGCGCGCGCGTCGGCAGACACCGCTGCCGGTGACCGGACCATCCCGCGGTCCGGCCGGGCGACGAGCAGGATCGCGGCGACCACGCACGCCATGCCCGCGACGTGCGGCCAACCGATCCGTTCCCCGAGGAAAATCGCCGAGCACACGAGTGCGCTGATCGGGATCAGTCCCGTGTAGACGGCCGCCGAGCTGGCCGGGACCACCTTGAGACCCGTGAACCACAGGAAGAAGGCCCCGATCATCACCGGTCCGGCCGACCACGCCAGGGCGATCCAGCCGCTCGCCGCGACCTGGCCGAAATCGAACCCCGGAAATTGCCAGAGCGCGACGGGCAGGAACATCGCCGATCCATACACGCAGACCAGGAAGCAGTTGGCCAGCGGCGTGACCCGGCCGGAGAGCGCCTTGCCGCAGACCGTGAACAACGCCTCGCCAATCACGGCGCCCATCACCAGCACACCGCCCAGCACCGGCGCCGGGGCGCGATCGGACCCGGCGTCGCCTCCGGCAATGTTGACGACAAGCACTCCGCCCATGGCCAGCCCGATCCCAATCATCGTCAGCCGGGACACGCGCTCGCCCAGCACCAGCGAAAGCAGCGCGATCCAGGCTGGCACCGTGCTGGTGATGATGCCGCTCGCGGCGGCGGTCGTCCGGTCGACCCCGGCCAGCAACAGGACATTGAACATCACGACCCCGGTCGCGGATTGGAGCAGGACAATGCCGTGGTCGCGCTTCGAGACGCGCGGCAGGTGCTTCTCCACCAGCAGGACGATCGCCAGCATGATCAGCGTGGCGGTTACCTGCCTGATCCCAAGCCCAAGGAAGATGGGGAACTGCTCCACCAGGAACTTCGCGGAAACCACCGACGATCCGACCAGCATCATGGCCAGGGCCAGTGAACACCGGGCGAGCCCCACCGATCGGCTGGACGGAAGCGAGATTGGCTGGGACATGAATATCCATTTGCCTGGATGGCAAATCAGCGCGCAGGCGTGGAAGCAAGCCATCGATGCCCGCGTGGCATTCCGGAGCAGAACCCGGCCAGTATGCCACGGGAGCATCACTCTGGGGAGACGGTACACTGCCTGAAGTGATTGGGCCGTGGCGAGGAGATGCGTGTGGATGAAGATGTTCGGCGGTCGATCAGCGAGCGGATCATGAGTATTGCGGAATGGCGGCGCGAGCGGGAACAGCGGGACCTGTATGGGCATGGTCCCGAGGTCGCCGTCCGGAGCCGGCGCTCGGCCGACGGCCTGGTGGAACTCGCCGGGCACGTCCTGTCGCTCCCGGCGCACGATCCTCGCCTGGCCAGGTTGACGGTGCTGGCGTTCTACAAGGGGCATTTCGATCCCGGCGCCACGATGCTGCACGAACTGGGTCGATTCCGCTTTCACGACCCCGATGTGAGCGTCGACGGCTTCATCGACCGCCTGGTGGACCTCGCCGAACTGGACCACAGCGAGCGCGACCACCTGGGCGGTCCCCAGGTGCCCGGCGACAACCCCTGGCGCCCCGGCTGGTTGCCCGATGCGGAAGAAGACGAGTGGTAGATGGTGAAACCAGGTTTGTAACGCCTGATGCACGTTGCGGCGTGAGCACACGCGGCGTAAGGGCGGCAGCGAAGCGAGCCTGATTCGACCGTGAAAGGCGCCTGGCCAACTCGAATGCGGTCGAATCTGTTGTCCGCCCGGTTGTTTCTACGAAGCTGGATCGGCGGGATCCTTGAGCCAGATCGGATTCGTCAGTGCCCGGAAACCACCATGCTCGTTGTGGAGTTGGGCCCGCACGTAGGTCTGGCCCTTGCCCAGCACGTTGACGGCGAAGCTCCAGGTCTGGTCGTCGGTGGTGACGGCCTCGGTGGCGATGATGCCGCTGGCGCCGACCAGCGCCAGCGCCGTGCCGATGCCGCCGACCACGCGGGCGCTCACGGCGTAGTCCTCGCGCGTCAGGTAGATTTGCGGCCCGGCGGGGGAGTCGCTGAGGAAACAGCGGCCAGCCCGGACCGCCTCCAGGATTCCTTCCGCCGTCAATGGCTTCTTCGCCTGCACCCACAGGGTCGGCCAGCCCAGGCGCGCGGCCGAGAGCGGGTTGTCGGGCGTGCTGAGTTCGTTGAGATGATGCACGTCGCTGCCGCCGATGCCGACGATGCGCTCGCCCCGGCGCAGGGCCTCGTCCCACACCCTCAGCGAAACGTTGTTGAGCCGGTCCCACCAGCCATTCCAGATCTCGATGGAATGGTAGCCCTTGACATCCGCGCCATAGCTCCAGTCCGGACCGAATGGTTTGGGGTGGTTCATCGCCACCAGGCCGCCATCGGCTTTCGCCGCGTCGATCGCCGCTTGCAGACCTTCAGGTGAAGGATCACGGAAGTCATACCAGGTATCCGTGCCCCAAACGTTGAAGTGGCCCGCGTAGGTTGTCACCTCGATACCCGGCACGAGCACCGGCCAATCGTCGCCTCGCGGCACGAGTTTGGCGGGCGACTGGGCTCGGTTGTGGTCGGTGATGCCATAGAAATCGAGTCCGCTCTCGTAGGCGCGAACCGCAAGCTCGGCCGGCGTCTCGCTCCCGTCCGAGTAGACGGTGTGGGCGTGGAGGTCGCCGCGGTGCCAGTTGCGCTCGGCGGCGGGCGGAAGTTCGGCCCGCTGGAGCGACTCAATGTCCGGCACCGGCGGCTGGTCGGGAATCGCGACATCCGGGTTGAAGTCGATCTGAATCTCGACATCCATCCCGTTCGGCGCGACCTTATAGGCGCCGAGCAGCACGTTCCAGGCGCCGGGCTTGATCACGCCGGCTGTGTAGGGCGGGGTCGACCAGGTCTTGCCGATCACGATTTCGCACCGGGCGCTCCCGCTCCAGCCGCGAAAGCCGGCTCCGCCCGCCTCGGTGCCCTGCTGGTCGAAGAGCCCAACATCGAGCGTGTTGCCGCCGCTCAACGTGGGAATCGAATCGATCTGGTCGTTGTAGGTGACCGCTACGCGGAACTGGTCGACACCCTTGGGCACGTCGAACGGCAGATGCCGGAGCGTTCCGGTCTCATCCGCTTCGAATCGGCTGGTTAGTGTGAGCGGGGTCTTCTTCTGGGCTGGCAACGGGCAGGTCCTTGCTACTGAGCCGCTACGGCGAGGAGTCTCTCGCTCCGGGCTTACCGTCAAGCTGATGTCACATTCTAGCCGGAATGGCCAGGGCGCGGCACGAGCCGGCGACTGCGCGCCCGCCACAGTTCGCTCGTGCCAGCCATTGCGCGCGGCGGGGCTGGGTTGTTACGCTGCCGTGTGGCTGACGATCGGCCTGTTCGATCGCCGGGTTCGGGTCAGGCACAGTGTGATGCCTGCGCGGTCCCGCGGCGATTGTCATTTTGCTGGCAAGCGGGAGTGCATCGAGGGCGATGCGCCGCGTAACGTCATTCAGGAAGATTCCGGAGTTCGGCGTGGTTGAAACGGCAACACAGGAAACAGCAGGATCATCGGTGGCCCAGGTCGACCAGTTCGTCACCGTCGCGGACACGGTGCGGCCAACGATCGCCGCCAGGGGCAAGCCGCACGTCGTTATCATCGGAGGCGGTTTCGCCGGGCTCAACGCGGCCAAGGGACTCGCCGAAGCCCCAGTCAAGGTCACGGTGATCGATCGCCGTAATCATCACCTCTTCGCGCCGCTGCTCTACCAGGTCGCGACGGCGCAGCTTTCGCCGGCCAACATCGCCCAGCCGATCAGGTCCATCCTGCGGAAGCAAGAGAACGCCAACGTGCTGCTTGGGGAAGTCGCGGGCATCGACACCCAGGCCAGGACGGTCGAGCTGGATAGCGGGCGAATCCTGGCCTACGACTACCTGGTCGTCGCCGTTGGCGCCACGCATTCCTATTTCGGGCACGATGAGTGGGCGCCGATGGCGCCGGGTCTCAAGACGATCGACGACGCCACGGAAATCCGCAAGCGCATCCTGCTCGCGTTCGAGCACGCCGAAAACGAGCCCGATCCCCGCAAGCGCGAGGCGATGCTTACCTTCGTCGTCATCGGCGGCGGTCCGACCGGCGTGGAGCTGGCCGGGGCGATCGGCGAAATCGCCGGCCACACCCTGGTGAAGGAGTTCGAAAATATCGATCCGCGTGATTCCCGCATACTCTTGCTTGAAGGGCTTCCGCGCATCCTGCCGATGTTCCCGGAAGCGCTCTCGGTAGACGCGGAGAAGGACCTGGCCAAGTTCGGGGTCCAGGTTCGCACGAACTCGCTCGTCACCGATATCGACGAGCACGGCGTCAACATCGGTGACGAGCGAATCGACGCCAACACGGTGATCTGGGCGGCTGGCGTCCAGGTGTCCAGGCTCACTCAGGTGCTCCGGAACCTGGCGGAACTCGATCGGGCCGGCCGGGTGCCGGTCGAACGCGAGTTGCACATCGCCGGTCATCCGGAGATTTTCGTGGTCGGCGACGCCGCCAGCGTCAAGACGCGCGACGGCAAGCCTGTTCCCGGCGTGGCGCCGGCCGCGATGCAGGAAGGCAAGTGGGCGGCGGCGAACATCGTGCGGGCCGTCAACGGTCATTCCTACACGCCGTTCCGGTATCAGGACAAGGGGAGCCTCGCCACGATTGGCCGTCACCAGGCCGTCGCGTCGGTAAAGGGCCGGAACTTCAACGGGTTCTTGGCCTGGTGGATGTGGATGGTCGTCCACGTCTTTTACCTGAACGGCCTGCGCAATCGCACGCTGGTGATTTCCCAGTGGGCCTTCAGCTACCTCTCGTTCGGGCGCAACGCGCGGCTGATCACCGGCGAGCAGCCGAAGACGCTGGAGAAGAAAAGCTAAGGACAAGGTCAGGTCAGGAACACGACCGCGTTTGTGACGGGTGGTATACCTATAGCGGCAACGTGCATTTGTCGCCGACTCGTAGGGGAGGGCTAACGGGCCATTGAAGGCACCTTGGCAACGAGGTCCTGGCCCGCGTATGCCCTCCCGTGATCCACGGTTCCCCGGATCCGGCCAAGAATTGGGACTTGGCGGCTCAGCGACCAGGCGGGAGGGCATACGCGAGCCGCGTGTCGTCGCGTGGTACGGCCTTACGGCTCGCTAACCCTCCCCTACGAGATCGGAGGCGTGACGGTCCTCTATATCAACGTGCGGACACCCGAATCCGCCTATCGCGGCCAGCTGTTGATGTCGAGGGGATCGGTGCCCGCCGCCACCTCATTGGAGTCGTTCACGCCATCGCCGTCGGAATCGCCATTCAGCGGATCGGTTCCGAACCGCGCTTCCCGCGAATCCGTGAGGCCATCGCCGTCGGTGTCGACACGTCCCGTCGGAGCAGCGGCCGGCTCCGTCGGCTGAGGCGATTGGGGCGACTCGGTTGGACTGGGTGCCTGGGTCGGTTCGCTGGCGCGCTCGGACGTGCTGGAACGGTTGGACCTGGAGGCCTGAAGCGGATTGGTGCCATTCACCAGTTCGTCGAAGTCGCTGATGCCGTCGCCATCGGTGTCGGGATCGTCCGGCTCCGTCTCCACGAAGTAGACCTCTTCGCCGTCGGAGATGCCATCGCCGTCGGAATCCGGATTCAAGATGTCCGAGTTGTGGACCAGTTCCCCGCCGTCGTAGAGGATGTCGCCGTCGGTATCCAGATTCAACGGGTCGGATTCGTAAACGAAAATTTCGTTGGAGTCGTTGATGCCGTCGTCATCTGTATCGCGCAAGAGCGGATCCGTTCCGAACTCGACCAGTTCGTCGAAGTCGCTGAGTCCGTCCTCGTCGGTGTCGTCGACTTCCCGGTCAGTTTCGTAGAACTCCTCCTGCAGGTCGGTCAGTCCATCGCCGTCGGTGTCCGTGCCTGGGTCGTCTTCGATAATCTCCAGCTCGAACGGCGGGCCATCGTCTGGCGCGACACCACCTCCGGACAAGGCCGCAATGATGGGATTCACGGTCGGTTCGGCTGTCGGCTGCGTCGCTGACGCGGCAGCTTCGGTCGGGACCAGTGTTGGCTCGGCGGTGGTCGCGACCGTCGGTTCCACGGTGGCAACCACGGTCGGCTCCTCAGTAGGTGCCTCCGTCGGCTCTTGGGTAGGTACGACCGTTGGCACGGCCGTTGGCTCCTGGGTTGGTGCTGTGGTCGGTTCCTCCGTCGGAGCCGTTGTTGGCATGACGGTGGGAGCTTCGGTCGGCTCCGCTGTCACGACCGGCGAGGCGGCTGGAATCGCTGGCCCGGCATCGGTCGAACCGGACGCGGGAGTGCCCTCCACGCCGTCGTCGAAGCCGATCACCGACCCGATGTAGGCGGCGACGAATTCGGCGCCATCGGTCCCACCGGTGAAGGTGATCGCCCCGTCGAACTCGACGATGTCGCCGGCCAGGATCGGCATTTCCACGCCGTCGCCGGTCGTGGCGGCCACCTGCCCCGCCAGCCCAAAGACGAGCGTGCGGCCCGCCCCCGCCGGCATCTCGGACTGCTCACCCTCATCAATCATCACCCGTACCAGGTCGAGATCGCGAGACCCGGCCAGCGGCTGGAATGCCTGGCCCACGAGTGGGTCAGCACCGGTGCTTGGGGCGGTGGCGGGAGTGAGTTCCACGAAAATGAAATCATCCGGCGGCCCGAACGTTTCGAGGCGAACCGTCTGCCCGGGGTTGAGGAAGATCGCTTCCCCATTCGCCACCCGCTGTCGAATGCCTGATCCCTCATCGGACACCAGCAGCGGCGTGGTGCGGGCGAGGACGAAGGTGGGGGCGGCGATCGTGACCGGTTCCGAACCGGCTTCCGCCGTATACGTGCTCACCTGCCACACGTAGTCGTTGTCGGTGACGGTGTAGACGCCCTGGGCGATGACCGAGGCGGCCCCGGTGGCGGGTGAGGGCCCGGCGGGACCGAGGGCCTGGGCCATGACTCCGGCGATCGAGGCCAGCGCGAGGATCGCGCCAAGGGCTATGACGATCGCTTTCAAACGGGTCGAGGCCTTCAGGTGTTGACGCATATTCGCCATAGAGGACGCTCAATTCCAGTAACGCTGATCGTGCG
>JACCYX010000204.1 GCA_013696265.1 Chloroflexia bacterium | reverse complement strand
TCGGCGAGGAGATCGTGCTCGATGTGGTGATGCTGGCCCGATCGCCCTCCGGCGACCCATACGTTGCCGCGCCGGACGAGGTCGCCGGCATCGAGTGGCTGCCGTTCGAGGCGCTTCGCGACGATCCCCGCACCCAGCCGTGGACGCGCGACTCGCTCGTTCTCATCGAGCGCAAGCGCCAGGAAATCGGCTGGTAAGCGACCGAGATTCGCTCTGTCGAAACGAGGCCCTCGTACTGGCCGGTCTCGTACGGGTGCCGCACATTGCGGGAAATCGTAGGGGCGGTACCGCCTTCGACCGTGAACGACCGCTCACCCGTCCGGATCCGGTCGATGGGGAGCCTGTCCAGAGCGCAGCGTGGGATCCGCCCGGTGTGTCGCGTCGGGCGGGATTCGATTCGCCGCCATCCGGGCGGACACCCTCTTTGGTATTGCGCAGATGCCGTCTACGACCGGGGTCCGCCCCTACGTCGGGGGTGGTCACACCGCTTGAATTGCCCACTCATTGGCATCACTCGTTTCCCGCCGGCCGTCGGCGGCCAACGAATGCACTGACCTCCTGGCTAGTCCGGCGACCGTTGCCGCTTGACCGCCTGGAGGCGCTCGATGTTGGCCACGATGCCCGTCAGCAGGCGCGTGATGGCGGCGATCTCGTCATCGGACATCGCCGCGAAGATCGCCTCGGTGTCAGCCGCCCGCTCGCACTGGAACTCGCGCACGATCCTCGATCCCGCGGCGGTCGCCTTCAGTAGGACCACCCGCCGGTTGTCAGGCGGCGTGTACCGCTCGATAGAGCCGAGGGCAACGAGCCGGTTGGTCAGGCTGGTCATGGTGCTTGGCGGCGCCCCGATCTCCTCGCCGATCTCGCCCACGCTCACGCCGGGTCCGAGCTGGTCGATCGCCTGCAGGCCGCTGAACTGGAGCAGGGTCATGCCCAGCGATTCGAGGCGGGCGCCGTAGAAGCTGTCCTTCATCCGACCCAGCCGCGTCAGCACCTGGTTCATCTCGTCGATCAACTGGACCCGGTCGGACCGCTGGCCGTCCATGTGCGCTTCTTCCAGACCGATTGCGGGGTCACCAGAGCGACCCCGCAATCACGAGCATGCCTAATCGGCGGGTGTTGGCCTCTTTGTATGCGGCACCGCCTCGTCGCTGGCCTCGCCCTCGACGTTGAGTTTCGGCAGCGCCCGGTCGAGCAGCGTCATCACCGCCGGCACGAGGATCAGGCGGACGATGAAGGCATCGACCACCACCGCCACGCCAAGTCCGAAGCCGAGTTCCTTGATTAACCGGGCATGGCCGAGCACGAAGGCGAAGACGACCGCCGCCATGATCCCGCCGGCCGCCGCGATTACCTTGCCGGACCCGTCGATGCCGTCCAGCATCGAGCGCCGCGCGTCCCTCGTGTGGGTGTACTCCTCCATGCACCTGGCTCAGCAGGAAGACCTCGTAATCCATCGACAGGCCGAAGACGATCCCGAGGGGTCGCGTATGCTTTCTCGGCGACTCACCGCGCCCGCCACAGGAGAACTTCGATGCTGACGACGCGCTTCACGGACATGGTTGGCTGTGCCATCCCGATCCAATCGGCGGGGATGGGAAGTCTGTCCACCCCTGCGCTCGCCGCCGCCGTCACCAACGCCGGTGGTCTCGGCACCGTCTCGGTCTACGGCGGAGTACCGCCGGCCGTCATCGCGGAGACGCTCGACCGGCTGCGGGAGCAGGCGGTGGGACCCATCGCCGCCAACTTCATCCTCCACTTCGTCGACCCCGCCGAGGTCGCCGGCGCGGTGACCGCGGCGTCGTCGCGGGTAAAAGTCGTCGATTTCTTCTACACCGACCCCGCTCTGGTCGCCCTCGTCCATCACCACGGCACGCTGGCGTGCTGGCAGGTCGGCTCACGGGAGGAGGCCCTGGCCGCGGTGGCCGCCGGCTGTGACTTCGTGATCGCCCAGGGGATCGGGGCCGGCGGGCACGTCCGCGGCACCATCGGCCTCCTCGCGCTGCTCGACGAGGTGCTCGACGCCGTCGACGTGCCAGTCCTCGCCGCCGGCGGAATCGGGAGCGGCCGCGCGATGGCCGCCGCCCTGGCCGCCGGTGCCGACGGGGTCCGGGTCGGCACCCGCTTCGTCGCGGCTGAGGAGGCGGAGGCGCATCCCACCTATGTCCAGGCGCTTTTTGCCGCTCGACCCGAGGACACGATCTATACCGAAGCCTTCCGGGTCGGGTGGCCAATCAACGCGCCGCACCGGCTCCTGCGCTCGTGCATCGGGGCCGCCGAGACCTTTCCGGGCGACGTCATCGGCGAAGGCGAGAATCTCCTCACCGGGCGCCGGTTCCCGGTGACGCGCTTTGCCACCCACGGCGTCGGCCGCGGGTTCACCGGGGAGATCGGGGCGATGTCGCTGTGGGCCGGGGAGTCGGTCGGTCGGGTGACATGCGTGCGGCCGGCGGCCGGGATCGTGCGCGAGTTGACCGGAGAGGCCGAGCGGCACTTGCGCCGCTGGGGCCACCAGGCTGACCCTCCCGAGGATAAAGCGACGGACTCCGAACCAGCGCCGCGCCGCTGACGCAACCGCCTATCGCGCGTTGCCGCAAGAGCCGGCGCAAATGGGCCAGACACCGGCGGTTTTCGCGTATCCTTGGGCGGCGGCACACCGCACGACGCGTTTGCCCTTGACAGCCTTCGCCTTCGCTGACACTGGACCACCGCCGCATGCACCGACTCGCGATCCTCAGGGATCGACTCACCGACCGCTTCCGGCAGAAACCTGCAACCGAACCCTCGCTCGACGACGTGGTGGGCGAGATCGGCGAAGACCTCGTGCCGACCCCGATCTACATCAGCCAGCGCACCCGCCTCATCCTGCTGGCCGCGATCGTGGTGGTCGTGGTCTGGCTCTTCATGGAAGCGCCCAGCGTGCCGCGGCTGCTGCTGATCGGTTCCACGGTCGCCCTGATCCTCTCCTTTCCCGTGCGCCTGCTCCAGCACTGGATGCCCCGCGGGCTCGCGATCCTGATCGTCATGGGCTCGACGGTCGGCATGGCGATCGTCGGGCTGATTCTGATCATCCCCTTCGCCATCAACGAAATCACCAGGTTCGTCGAACAGTTGCCCGAAATCGCCGAGACGCTTGAAGACAACCTGCGCGAGGTGCTCTGGGAGTTCCGGTTTCAGGGCTGGATCGACGAGAATCCGGATCAGGTGATCGAGGACGCCCAGGGCAACCTGCTCGACCGCGGCCAGATGCTGACCGAAACCCTGCTCAACAACGCCCTCGATACCCTGACCCGATCGTTCAGCATCGCCATCACCAGCTTCGGCGTGATCTTTATCGCCACCTACCTGCTGATCGACATCCCGCGCTTCAAGGAAAAGTTCGTCTTCTCCTTCTCCCCGGCCTACCGCCCGGACGCCGACCAGCTCTGGACGACGATCGGCGAATCGCTCTCCCGCTATCTCTCCGGGTTGATGGTGTCCATCATCATCCAGGGCGCGATGGCGACGGTCGCCCTGACCGTGCTCGACGTGCCCTACGCGATCGTGCTCGGGTTGTGGATGTCGGCGACCGCGATCCTGCCCTACGTCGGCGCGTTCCTCGGCGGCATCCCCGCCGTCCTGATCGCGCTCACCATCTCGTGGCAAATGGCGGCTGTGGTGGCCGGTGTCTACGTGGTCATCAATCAGGTCGAAGGCAACCTGATCACCCCGAAAATCCAGGGCACCGCCGTCCGCGTCCACCCCTTGCTGATCTTCATCTCGGTGATCGGGGGCAGCCAGATCGCCGGCCCGCTGGGGGCGATCCTGGCCGTGCCGACGCTGGCCGTGGTCCGCGTCTTCACCGAATTCCTCTGGCTGCGTCTCCAGGTGCCGGAGGCCCAGGGACAGGACACCGTGCTCGTCGCGCTCGGTGGCGAGGATGACAACCACGACGGCATTCCCGACGTTCTGCAGGGGGAGGACGGCCGCGACCCTGGCATCAACATCCAGGCGCGAGACAACGCCGAGGTCAACATCGAGGCCGGTGACCGGGAGATCACGGTCGATGCCGAAGATAACACCACGGTCCGCGCCCGGCGCGCGCCCGGCGCGGCCGCATTGCCGGATGGAAGGGCCGGCACGCCCACCTACGCCGGCTTTCGCAAGCGACCGACCGTCAAGCGCCGCGGCATCCCGCGCAAGCACCACTCCCGCCCCCGCACCCTGGCGTAGTCCGGATGATGTTTGCCACGTTTCGGAATCTTGATTGCCCAGCCGCTAGATGGTCGCGGATAAATCTGTCAGGGCACCCGTTATGGGAAGATTCATATGTGATGCGGCTTGCATTCACCGCGATCGCGTCAACTGAAGGATGTGGACATGTTCGGCTGGCTCTGGCGAAAACTGGTTGGAGTCAGCCGCCAGCCCGAATATGTCTGGATTGAGTCATCGCCCAACGACGAACGTGGTATCTCGTCAACCGAGGATGTGATCTACGACGCCGCCTCACGTTTTCTCGACGTTCAGATCAGCACCAACGATGTCTTCGATAGCCGCACCGCGAATGCGTTTTCGATCGGGAGCACAGTCCTGCCCGTGACGTTCGGGTTGTTGCGCTTGAGTGCCGCAACGATTCCCATGACGACCATTGGGCTCTTGACAGCCGCATTGACGATGTACGTCGCCTTGGCATTCTGCGTCTGGCGGGCGAGCCGGATCCGGGTGCTGGCCTATCTGTCGCCGCGATCCTGACCCTATTCTGAGGTCTTGTCTTCCTTCGAAGGCGCCAGGGGATAGGGAGTCCGCACGATGAAGTTGGACGGCCCTGGGGGAATTTCGGCGTACTGCGTAACCTCGCGACGGTTCGTATCGTGACCCGACCTGGCGGCCTGCTGCGTTCGCGTATGTGATGTCTGGTTTCCAGAAGATGGCTTCGAGTGTTTCGACTTTGGATGTAAGATGATCGTGCCTGACTTGGCCATGGTCCGTTGCCCTTCTAGTACACCACGAGTATACCAATCCGCACGATCGTCGCAATCCAATCCACACACCATCGCGGGACCGGCGCTCCCGCCCATTGCGCCCGCGGAGCGACCCTGTGTCGTCGACTCATTGCCGCTGTGCCGGTGGCGCCCGCCATTCAGTGCTTCACCATTTGCCAACTGAATCTAGGCATGGGCGGCCAATACAACAAACGCGCCGTCCGACGGTGTGTGGAACCGCACGTTGCCGAAGGCACTCTCGACGATCAAGCGGAATCTGGTGACGTAGGTTTGCTCTACCACGAGATAGAGTTCACATCGTGGCCGGAGTTTCTGTCGAGCCAATCCGAAGAGCCGTAGCAGCGTGGCGCCGTCAGCGTGGAACGGTGGATTTGAAAGCGCCAGGTCGAAGTCACCTGGAATCGTTCCCAGGTTGTCGCTGGCGACGATCGCCGCGCGCTGCCGCAGTCCAAGACGAACCGCATTGTCCGCCGCAACGTCGACGGCGCGTGTATCCACATCCACCATGACGACGCGGCCGTGCTCGTTAACCGTCGCCGCAACAAGTCCGACAGCTCCCCATCCGCAGCCAATGTCCAGGAGCCGGCCAAAGGCTGACAGGTCGACCGATTCAAGGAGCAGTCTGGTGCCATCGTCGAGACCGTCTTTTGCAAAGAGCGATGGTTCCGACTCCAATTCGAACCGTCGCCCAAGGATGTCGAAGACAATCACACTCCGGAGGTTGCTCGTGGCGAGTGGCCCCGCGCCGCCACCCCTCGCCTCAAGCAGGCGATACCCTCCGTGCCCTCTTGCGATGACATGCACATCGGTGAAGTCGCCGTGGAGCATCGCCTCGTGCCGGACTCCTCCGATTCTCCTGTGGGTAACGAGATACATCCGGCCACCCGCGGCCAGTAACCGCCTCCCCACGGTGATCGTGGCCGCAATGATCTTGAGGGAAGAAAAGCGATCCGGGAAAAAGATGATGACATCGACCTCCCCCGCCGCGGCGTCGCGCTTCAGCCAGTTGTTGTTGACGACGCATAGGTTAGGCAGGATGGCCGCGTTCAGGGCCACATTGCGCCGGGCCAACTCCAGATTGCCGACGTTGTCATCATGCAGGAGCATCCGCGCGCCAGGGTTCGCCGCTCCCAGCACTAGTCCCCGGAGACCGTCGCCGCAGTCGAGCAGCAACACCCGCTCTCCGTCAACGAGCATGATGCCTTCGGCGGCTAGCGCCAGATCAGGACAGTCCTGGTCGACACGCAGGATCGGGCCCCGCCGCTTGGTGCGTAGAACACGGATATTGTTGGCGGCCTGATCGTTTTGGAATTGGACAAGCAACGTCCGGTCAGAAACCTCGTCTTTGTTCCATTTCGATAATTCGTTCATAATTTCACTCTATCTTCCCGCTCGAAAGCACAATGAACGCAAGAATCATAACCACGTCATCTGGACAACCATAGCGATACCCGTCGTGGCGACAAGGATCGCCCCGCTCCGGCTCATGCGCACGGATTCCAGGCTCGTGCGCGTTGGGTACAGGCCAAACGCCCGCGTCTCACGTGCGAGTGAGTCATAGGCAGGGCAAACGCATTTGGCCCCGGAGAACGGAGGTCTTGAGTTGAGGTTCTCGATTTTCCTCCTGGAGGGTCGCTGAAGGAGGTCCGATAACCCACCTCTCCCCAGACACGTCCCCTGCAATGGACGTTCGCAACGGCTCAGTAGGGAAATTTCTTGGGTTCGGACGCTCCGGAACCCCCTTCTGGCGAAGCTACCCGTTCGAACGTGGTAGATGCGATTGCCCTGGTCGGACCTGCCATGCACTCCTGACTGTCGCTCGAAGCGGTCGGTTTCGTACCGTCCGCGCCTTGCCCCTGTGCCGGGAGCATGGATTGTGCTCCTCGCCATCATTCGCTTCATCACCTACCGCACACTACCCCCAACCAATACCCCCTGGTGGTACTAACCAAAATCAGCGACAATGACGTGACGGCGCAAAGCGCATATGCTCAGGATTGTGATTCGATCGTCTTTGGGTGACATCACCATGAAGGAGAGAACGATGCAGAGCACCAACTTCGGGATCGATCGTCGTACGCTGCTGCTGGCCACTGGGGCAGCCGGCGTCACCGCCACGCTCGGCAAACCCGCCGGAGCCCAGGAGGCGCCATCAGGCTCGGCCCGGATCGGCGTTTCGGAAGACGGTTACCGCACCGACGAGCGGGCCAACATCGGTTTCTTCCCGCTCAACACCAACATCTTCGAGGCGCTGGTCTACCTCACCCCGGATTACCAGATCGAACCCCGTCTCGCCGAGTCCTGGGAGTTCGTCGAATCCGGCGCCTGGCGGATCGTCCTGCGCCAGGGCGTCACCTTCCACGATGGCACACCCTTCAATGCCGAAGCGGTCAAGTACACGATGGATCGGATCGCCGCGAACGGCGGCGGGGTGATGAGCATCGGCGAGGAGTCCACCGTCATCGTCGACGACTACACGGTCGAGATCACGCCAACCGTGGTCAACATGCGGATGATGGAGCAGATCGGCCACCCCAACAATTCGATCCTGCCACCGGGGCTGAATCCAGCCGAATCGCGCATTGGCACCGGGCCGTTCCGCGAGGTCGAGTACGTCGCCGCCGATCACTACACGGTCGAGGCCAACACCGATTACTGGGGCGAGGCGCCGGGCGTCGGCGAGATCACCTTCCAGTTCTACCCGGACCCCACCGCCCGCCTGCTCGCCCTCCAGGCCGGTGACGTCGACCTGATCGTCGACGTGCCGCGCCAGTCGGCGGACCAGGTCGAGGGCGCCGGGGCGACCCTGATCACCGGCCCGGTCGGCGCCTACGAGGCGATGTACTTCCAGATTCACGGCGAAGCCCCCTACGACCTGGGTCAGGACCTCGCCGTCCGCGAAGCCGTCTCGATCGCGATCGACCGCCAACAGGTGATCGACAGCGCCTGGCAGGGCAACGCCGAACCCGGCACCACCATGATTCCGCCCGCGATCCTCGGCGATTCGGCATCGCTCGTGGCCGCCCCGGAATTCGATCCCGAACGCGCCCGGCAATTGCTGGAAGAGGCGGGCTGGGTCGAAGGCGCGGAAGGCGTGCGCGAGAAGGACGGCCGCGCGCTCAACCTCACCATCATCAACGGCTACGGCACCGCCGCCGATCACGGCTCCGTGCCCGAGTTGATCCAGGCTCAGCTCGCCGACATCGGCGTCGCCCTCGAAATCATCCAGACCCCGGACACCGCCACCTACGAACAGCGGCTCACGGTTGGCGAGGGCGACCTGTGGCTGGAAGCCGGCAGCCAGAACGACGGCAACCCCGCCTTCCTGCCGGAACTGCTCTTCAGCACCCCGGTCGAGGGTGGAGAGCCGGAAGCGACCGCCTATGGCCGTGCCTTCGCCCCCGGCGAGGAGTTCGACGCCGCAATCACCCGAAGCCGCGAGGCGACCGAACTCGCGGAAGTCCAGGAGGCGGCCGCCGAGGCCATGAACATCGTCATCAACGAGGAGCGGGTGGTGATTCCGTTGTGCGGCTTCTACCGGCTCGTCGGCCACTCGGACGCGATCGCCTCGTTCGGCCTGCACGCCTCGGGCGTCAACCAGTTGTGGTCGTCGCTGACGATGGCGGAGTAACCAAGTCGTGATCGCCTTCATCCTGCGCCGGTTGGTCTACCTGATTCCCGTCTGGATCGGGATCTCGCTGGTCGCCTTCGTCCTCGCCAACCTGGCGCCCGGCGATCCCGCCCGGTTGGCGCTGCAGCGGGAACTCGGCCGCCAGCCAACGGCTGAGGAAACCGCTATCGCCCGCGACCGGATGGGCCTCAACGACGCCGCCCCGATCCGGTATCTCAACTGGCTGGGCGACGCCGTGACCGGTGATCTGGGCACGTCGTACCGGACGGGGCAACCCGTCCTCGATTCGCTCCTCGATCGCTTCCCGACGACGCTCCAGATCGCCGGCATCGGGTTG
>JACCYX010000199.1 GCA_013696265.1 Chloroflexia bacterium | reverse complement strand
CGGGAATCATGGGCAATCGCTGGCCTACGCCGCCCGCGCCTACGGAACGCAAGCAACGGTTTTCGTGCCGGAAGGGGCCAACTCGCTGAAAGTGACCGCCATGCGGCGGCTGGGCGCCGAGGTGATCCATTTCGGGCAGGATTTTGACGATTGCCTGATGGAATCGAAGGCGTACGCCGGGCGGAACGGCGCATTGTTTATTCATTCCGCCAATGAGCCGCTGCTTGTGGCGGGTGTGGCGACGCACACGCTGGAAATCATGGAAGAAGCGCCCGATGTGAACGCGGTCTTCGTGGCGATCGGTGGCGGCAGCGGTCTTTGTGGCGCCTGCCTTGCCGGCAAGGGCATCAACCCCGGTTTGGAGGTAGTGGGAGTCCAGTCATCCGGGGCGCCGGTCGTGTACGAATCGTGGACGGCGCGGTCGTTGCTGAGGAAGGACGAGTGTGACACCTTCGCCGAGGGCATCGCCACGCGGGAAGCGTTCGCGATGCCGGCCCGGATCCTGTGGGACACCGTGGATGACATCATGCTGGTGTCGGACGCCGATCTCCGGCGGGCGATGCTGACCTTGCTGGAGACAACCCACGTGCTGGCCGAGGGAGCCGGAGCGGCGGGTTTGGCGGGTCTTTACCAACGACGGGACCGCTACGCGGGAAAGAAGGTTGCGGTGATCGTTTCGGGCGGCAACCTGACGCTCGATGGGCTGGCCGATGCGATGAACAAGGAGCGTGCGTGGTGAGTAGCTGGATGGAAAAACTCGCCGGCAAGGGCCGGCGGGGCGGCAGCGCGGTATTGGTGCAGATCTCACGGGAAGTTGTGGGCCGGCGCCGGTCGATCGCGGGTGCGGTCAGCGAGGTGCGGCATCCGGCCGTGCTCGATGCCCTCTCTGACGATGACTTCAAGGTGCTCGACCAGTTGATCGACGAGCGCGTCGCCTCCGACCGGGAGTTCGCGACCGTGCTGGCGCGGCTGACCCACGCCGCGGCCCACGCCAAGGGGTTCGATCGGCAGACCGTCGATGCCGCGTTGTGCCTGGACAACCTGCTTCCCGCCGAAGATCCGGGCCGGGAACGTGAAAAACTCCTCCGCGATGCCTACCGGGCGGCCCAGCGTGCCGGCTACGTGCAGGGCGGCCGCAAGGCGCTGGCGCGGCTCGGTCAGCGTGCCGTTGCCGCCGGCGATGGGGAACGGGCGCGCGTGTTGCTGCAGCAACAGGTGGACCTCGGACCGGAACAGATGGACACTGAGGACGAGGTCGATTCCGCGATCCTGCTCGGCGACATCCTGCGCCGTGACGGGGATGTCGAGGGCGCGATGGTCCTGTTTGATCGGGCGGTCCGGTCCAGCGAGCACCTCGGCTTCCCCTTGGGGGTGGCCGAAGCCACCGTCAGGATCATTGAGATTCGACGGCCGATCCTCGATTCCCAGGCACTTGCCGACCTGCAGTGGACCGCCCTCGAAGCCGCCCGGCAATCTGGTGACAGCGCCATGCAGAGCCGCCTGACCGCCAATCACGCGGATACGCTCGTGCAGCTAGGACGGCTTGACGAGGCGGTCGAGCAACTCGAAGCCGGGCTGGAGATAGCGCGCCAAATCGGTGACCTGTCGCTGGAGAACCACTGCCTCGAAGCCCTTTCCACGGTCGAGCGCGAACTGGGACGAATGCAGGAGGTGGCCGACCGCGAAGCGGACCTGGTTGACGTCGAGGAACGGCGCGGACACCAGCCGGCGGCGGCCCAGGACGCGGTTCAGCACGGGGCGACGCTATTGACGCTGGGGCGGTTCGAGGCGGCCAAGGCGGCCTACGAGCACGCCGTTGAACTGTCGCGCACGGTCGGTGACGAGATCCTCGAGCAGCGGGCCTACGGGGGATTAGGCGTCACCTACTCGCAGATGAACATGCCGGTCGAGGCGCTCAATCACCTCATGCTGGCGCTCGATCTCGCGCGTGCCAACAACGACGCCGCTCACGAAGCGCAGTGGCTGGCCAGCATCGGCGAAGCACTCTGGAAGTTCGATCAGTCCGATGACGCCGTCAAGGCGATCCAGCAGGCGATTGCCGCGGCCCGGACCGCGGACGATGCCAGCCTCCAGGCTGGGATGCTGAGCCTGCTCGGCCAGATCCACCTCGGTAACCGCGAGCCGGGCAAGGCGCGGCAGTATTACGCGCACGCGCTCGATCTCTATCGCGAGCTTGGCGAGGCGGAAGCCGAGATCCAGACCCTTTCCGCGCTGGGCGCGCTGGCGATGGATGCCGATCAGCCCTCCGAAGCGATCCGCATGTACGATGACGCCTTGCAACTCGCCGCCCACACGGACCAGCGGGCGGCGGCCGTGCGCATCTACGGCCGGCTCGCCCGGCTGTCGCAACGGCAGGGGGACGATGAGGCCGCGCTCGAGGCGCTTGAACAGGCGGCCAGCCTGGCCGAGACGATCCCGGATCAGCGGGCCCTGTTCGGCCAGGCGCTTCAGCACCTGGCGGTCGCGCAGGATGCGGCCGGGTTGCCGGTGGCAATGAATACCTACGAAGATGCGCTCGATATCGCCAGGGAGGTGGGCGATACCTACGGCGAGGCGATGCTGCTGGTGAACGTCGCCGCCCGGTTGATTTCGCTGGGCGCGCAAGCCGACGGGGCGACGATCCTCGAGCACGCGATCCGGCTCACCGAAGACCTTGGCGCGATCGGGATGAAACTCCGGCAGCGGGCCGAAAGCATGTTGGTGCCGGTCCGTACCCAATCCCGATCCGAAGGCAGCCGCCGCGTTCCGCCCGCCCGCGAACGATCGCAAAATTCCCGCCGGGACATGAGGTCGTTCTCGTCGCCTGATTCGACGGTTCCGCTCCCCTCCGCCTCGGCGATCCCGGCCGCGCCGAACGAGATGTATTCGCGGGCGGTGACGTTCAACCGGTAGCGCCTGGGAAGCCGTGCCGCGATAGTGCATCGC
>JACCYX010000183.1 GCA_013696265.1 Chloroflexia bacterium | reverse complement strand
GCTCGGTGGTGATGGTGGGCGATGTCGCGATCGGTGGCGGCAGCCCGGTCTTCATGGCTGGTCCGTGCTCGATCGAGTCGATCGACGACCAGGTCGAGATCGCCCGCGCCGTCAAGGCCGCCGGCGCCAACATCCTGCGTGGGGGCGCCTTCAAGCCACGCAGTTCCCCGTACTCGTTCCAGGGGTTGGGCCAGGAGGGTCTTGAAGCGCTGGTGGCCGCGCGGGAGGCGACGGGGCTGCCGGTCGTCACCGAGGTCATGGAACCCGAGCAAGTCGACCTCGTGGCCGCCCATGCCGACATGCTCCAAATCGGCTCCCGCAACATGGCCAATTTTCCGTTGCTCAAGCGCGTCGGCAAGACAAACACGCCCGTCCTCCTGAAGCGGGGATTCGCCGCCACCCAGGAAGAGTTCCTGATGAGCGCGGAGTACATCATGGCTGGCGGCAACACCAACGTCGTACTCTGCGAACGCGGGATCAGGGCGTTCGACGCCGCGTTCCGGTTCAGCCTCGATCTCAACGTGGTGCCCTCGATCAAGGAACTCTCCCACCTGCCGATCATCGTCGATCCCAGCCACGGCACGGGCCGCCGGTCGCTCGTGGCGCGGATGGCGATGGCGGGCCTGGCGGCCGGCGCCGACGGGCTCATGCTCGAAGTCCACGCCGATCCGGACAACGCCTTGAGCGACGGCTACCAGACCGTGACGCCCCAGGAGCTGGGCCGCATTCATCGACGCGGGCTGGCGCTGCTCGAAGCGCTGGATGGCTTCGACAACGCGGAGGATGCCCTGCCTGAGGTGGCCGCACTTTCCCGGTTCGACACCATCGGCGAGGACGCCGGTACCGCCTTGGAGCGAATCGCCTGAGCCTGGATTGTTCATGCAACGTGGCGGCACATTTCACCGCTCTCTTCCGTGCAGGTAGGAGATATCCAGCCTTCCGAGTATTCAGGGCTCGCTCTGGTTCAGTTCCTCCCACGCTCCGCATCGCCCTACCCTCGCCTGGCGCGTCACTCGGCCAGGCGGGGGTTTGCGCGCCCGGAAAATCGCCGCGCGGACCGCCGCGTCACGCAATCACGTAGGCCGGTGTCCGGGCGATATCCGCTATTTTCTCGATGCGGGCGCATCGCTCCATGCGCCACCATGGTGTCGGGACACGCGACCACGCGGCTGTACTCGTGTCTCCGGTCCATACCAGCCAACAATGCACCGCATCCCAGGAACGGCATGACGCCCGCGCCGGTATCCGGGAACGAGAGGGAGCCATGTGGAAACGCCCCACGAAGACCCCGAATCGACGCCAACCCTGGGAGTTGAGTTCAGCACCGCTGGCCTGACCCTGGCGCAGCCTGAGTCGCACTATGCCGCCAGCGCGATGGTTCGTGCGGCGCGGTTCGCGGCCCTGGCCGGCGAGGAAGAACTGGAGTTCGCGCGTCTCCTCGCCGTGCCGCTGGCGACGCTGGACGGAGAGCCACGGACCGGGCGGGACATCATCACCGGGCCAACCGTACTCTACCTGATCGACGCCTACCGCGCGAAACCCGAGCGCACGGCCGCCGAAGTCGGTTGGCTGCGGGAACGCCTCCGTCCATCGATCGATCTCGTGCTCGTCTGTCCCCGCCGGGCGCTGGACCAGGCGGACGCGATCCGGTCGAAAAACGACACCCAAATATATCTGGACACACAGGGCCAGTTCCGGAGGCTGGTTTCGCCGGGTGGAAAGCGTGTCACCTTGCTGGTGGAACCGGAATCAGCGATCATCGAGCGCCTTTCGGCCACGAGCCCCATCTTCGCCGTTCACGGCGGCCCGGACGGCGCGGATCGTCACGGCGCGGACCATACGATTGACCTGAGCGATGTCTGTCACTAGCCTGGATAATTCATGAGAATCGGATCCGGGCCAGCCCGATTTGTGCAATTCATCACGACAGCAGGTAATGAAGCATTGACAAGCGGGCTTCCGCAACCTAACGTGAGCAACACTGGGGCATCGCAATTCCGCCGGGTGCTTCAGGACATCGGGATATCCGATCATCCGAAGAGAATCCGGCACAGTGGGTGGCTGGAAGCGTCTCTGACGCTACTTTCCAGTTCTCTCAGGTACCCGGTCAACGGCCATCTCCGGCCGGGGATACTTCGATTGGCGTTCCTGAATGCACCACTCGGGGGCGTCGATCAAGATTCA
>JACCYX010000170.1 GCA_013696265.1 Chloroflexia bacterium | reverse complement strand
CACCATGATCCCCTCCACGCACCATCGCACCCGCTCCATTGGCTCCGGTGTACCACTCACCCGACGCGGCTTGCTCCGCCTGACGGCCGGGGCCGGACTCGCGTTCGCGGGCGCATCCGCGCTCGTTCGAAACAGCGCGGCCCAGCGCATGGATCCCTTCACCTACATCACGGCGATGGAGGCCACCACCGACCTCGGTCAGGTCGTCGGTCAACCTGCTTCCGAGACCGGACCCACCCTCGCCGACAACCGCATCTGGGACGCCTACATCCAGGTTCCGATCAAGGAGGGCCAGGATTTCAGCTACACGTGCGAGTTCGACTCGTCCTGGATTGTGCTCACGGCCTATGGGCACCAGATGACCCTTGACGAGCAGCTCGACATCGTGGGACATGATCTCTCGATCGAACCGTATTGGGAAGAAACGGTCAGCGGCTTTGTCGTTTACGGCGGCGACATCGAGGAGATGTATTCTGGCGATTACCGCGAGAACCTGCTGGCGCGGGCCCGAACCACCGCTGTCCGCAAGGTCTTCGACGCCGTCGAGCTGCCGGTGACCGAAACACCCGACCGATTAACGACCGAAACCGCCCTGCTCGCGGGTCAACCGGTCTTCTTCAAGTCGACCGTGGACATGCTGGATTGGGACCCGACCACCTGGCTCTGCCCCGACGGCGACGAGTTTCCCGTGGTCCTCACCAACGATCACGCGCTGGTCGTGATGGGCTTCAACGACGAGGATGTCATCGTCCGCGACCCGCTCGGCCCGACGACGACCAACGAGATCCGCCCCTGGCAATACCGGGTCAGTTGGGACCGGTATCTCGACGTGATCGCCTCCCAGGGCAACGACGCGATCGCGATTGGGCCGGGCGAACCGAAGTCCGACGGCACCGGCGGCGCCGAGTACAATCCATAGTCCAGATTCTGGCGGAAGCAATTTCCGTACGGGCGAACCTGATTCGACCAGACTGCGGTGAGGAAGTACCGGTTCACGGTCGAATCAGGTCCGCCCTGATCCCCCGGCGCGCGGAACGCCCCTGGTCCGCCCTGATCTCCCGCCGCGTACTCGCCACAGTTCACATCCAGAGGAGGGATCGCCCGATGCCGTACGACCGGCGTTCGGAGCTTCCGGACAGCGTCAAGGACAATCTCCCGGATCACGCCCAGGATATCTACAAGGAAGCCTTCAACAGCGCCTGGGACCAGTACGACCACGACGAGGCGCGCTCCCACCGGGTTGCCTGGGGCGCGGTCAAGGAGAAGTACCACAAGAACAAGGAGGGAGATTGGGTCCAGGGGAAATCTGACGACGCCTGATCAGCCCGCATCGATCTCCAACACGCTGACGTCCGCCACGCTTTGGATGTCGAAGGCGAGGGTGCTGCCTCCGATCACGTAGAGCAGACCATCCACGTACGCCGCCGCCGCGCCGTGACGGCCGGCGGGGAGCGACGGCAACGCGTCCCAAACGTTGGCTACCGGATCGTACCGACTGACATCGGCGTAGAGTCCTTCGATACCTTCACCTCCGATCACGATGATTTCTTCAACGGCGGAAGCAACACCCATTCCCGATCTGGGCACGGGCAATGGTGAGCCGGCGCTCCAAGACGCTGTTCCCGTGTCGAACACCTCGGTCGCCCCCGCCATCCCGTCACCAACGTCTCCGCCGTTCCTTCCGCCGACCGCCACCAGCACACCGGAAGCAGCGGCGACGGCAAGATGCTCGCGCGCGGTCGGCATCGGTTCAAGAGCCGTCCACGCCATCGTTGCCGGATCGAAACAGGCACAGTCGGCCGTGGCCGGGCCGCTGAGGTCTCCGGACGAACCGCCCACCGCGTAGACCTTCCCGTCCAGCGCGGCCAGGCCGAGCGCACCGCGCGAGCCCTGGGGCAAGGGCGGCAGTTCCTCCCACGCATCCTGGGCCGGGTCGTATCGCCAACACGTATCCACGGCCTGGCTCTCGTGGTCGTGTCCGCCGGCCAAATACACATATCCGTCCAGCGCCGCCAAACCGGCGTGATGCCGTGGCTCTGGAAGTGCCGCGCGTTCGGTCCACGCCGCCGTCGAAGTGTCGAACGCGAAGAGCCTCGACTCGACATCGAAGCCACCAGCGACATAAATCACGCCGTCGACAACCGCCGCCGAAAACTCCGATCCCGGCGCCGGGATCGGCGCGGTAGTCTGCCAAGCCGGATCAACCTGTTCCAAGGCTGTCGATCCGGGACGCAGCAAGAGTGGCACACCAAGGAGGGCGGTCAGGGTCCGGCGGGAGATTGTCACCGACGTCACACCTGGTAAACGCGATTGGACGTTCATTCCATCACTCCCCGGTAATTCGTGTGCGACTTTCCGGTCGGCGCTCCGCTTCGAGCCGCCGTGTCGCCAGGCTGCCCCGCAAGAGGACCAGGGCCAAGCCCATGTTGGCGACGACCCCGACGAGGCCGACCACACTGCCGAAGACGGCGTCGCCCTCCACCATGTAGTTCAAGTCACCCTGATCCGATGGCGACGTATTCGACATAATGATGAAGATGATCCCGAACCCGAGAATATCGAAGAGAACGACGAACGACACGAACACGCGGCGCAACAGGCTCATCAGGCACTCCCGTGGAGTCGATTATTCGGTAGCGAGGCCACCGGTGTTCCCGCCTCGATGCCGTTGCCACAGTCTCCAGACCCGCGGACCGAAGATGAGGACGACGGCCACGGCCAGGATCGTGGCGGAGAGGGGCCGCGTGACGAAGACCGACGCGTCACCCTGGCTGATCTGCATCGCCCGGCGGAAATGCGTTTCGGCCTCCGGCCCAAGGATACCGCCAACCACCGCCGGACCCACCGGAATGTCGAACCGGCGCATCAGGTAGCCGACGATCCCAATCGCGTAGAGCACGACCAGTCCGGTGACGGACTGGCTCTGAGCCCAGGTCCCGAGCCCCGCGAAGACCAGGATCCCGCCGTAGAGCAATGGGCGCGGGATGGAGAGCAGCTTTACCCACAGCCCAACCAGGGGCAGATTCAGCACCAGCAGCATCAAGTTCCCGATGTAGAGGCTGGCGATCAGGCCCCACACCAGGTCCGGGTTGCGGTCGAAGAGCTGGGGTCCGGGCTGGATGTTGTAGCGCTGGAAGGCGGCGAGCATGATCGCCGCCGTCGCGGACGTGGGCAAGCCGAGCGTCAGCAGGGGCACGAGCACCCCGGCCGCCGAGGCGTTGTTCGCCGCTTCCGGTCCGGCCACGCCCTCGATCGCACCCTTGCCAAATTCTTCCGGATGGTCGGTGAGTTTCTTTTCCAGCGAATAGGAGAGGAAGGTCGGGATTTCGGCGCCGCCCGCCGGCAGGCTGCCAATCGGGAACCCGATCGCCGTGCCCCGAAGCCACGGTTTCCAGGACCGCCGCCAGTCGTCCTTCGTCATCCACAACGAGCCCTTGATCGGCTCGACATCCGCCTTGTCGTGCCGCATCCGGGAGGCCACCCACAGCGTCTCGCCCACCGCAAAGAGACCAACCGCGACGGTGACGACATCGACGCCGTTGAGCAGGTGCTGGTTGCCGAAGGTGAATCGCGGCTGCCCGGTCAGGGCATCGATCCCGATCAGGCCGATTGCGAGCCCGAAGAAGAGGCTTACCAGGCCGCGCACCAGCGACGAGCCGAGTAACGCCGTGATTGCGGTGAAGGCGAGGATGATTAGGGCCAGGTACTCGGCTGGTCCGAAGTTGAGCGCGACGTCGGCCATGACCGGGGCGAGGAAGGTCAGGCCCAGTGTCGCGATCGTCCCGGCCACGAACGAACCGATCGCGGCCGTGGACAGGGCGGCGGCGCCCCGGCCGCGCTTCGCCATCCGGTTGCCTTCGAGGGCGGTGATGATCGATGCCGATTCCCCCGGCGTGTTTAGCAGGATCGAGGTCGTCGAACCGCCGTACATCCCGCCGTAGTAGATGCCGGCGAACATGATGAAGGCCTGGATCGGTTCGAGCGAGTAGGTGACCGGCAGCAGGAGAGCCACGGTCAGGGCGGGACCGATCCCTGGCAACACGCCTACGAGCGTTCCCAGGAAAACCCCCACCAGCGCCCAGAGCAGATTCTCGGGCGTGAGGGCAACGCTGAATCCATCGGCCAGGTTCGACAGCGAATCCATCAGCCCCACGTCTCCCCATGCGCGCCCGATGTCATCCGAAGATCGGCTCCAGCAGGCCCGCTGGCAGTCGGATCCCGAGCCACTCGCTGAAAACGAGGAAGGTGATGACCGAGACGACGACGCCAATCGCGGCGTCCCGCACCACTTGCCGGCTTCCCATGACGAACGTCGCCATCACGAACAACGCGGCGCTGGCGATCACGAATCCCGCTGGCTCCATGAGCACGGCGTAAGCCACCAGCGCGATGGCAAGTCCCCCGAGCACCGCCCAGTCGGCGGGCAGGGTTGGATCGGCGTCTTCCGAATCACCCGCGGGCGCGGCGGTCTTCCCGCGCAGGACATCGATGGAGTACCACATCCCAATCGTGACGAGTCCCCAGCCGACAATCGTGGGCACGACCCGTGGACCAACGCTCGCGAACGCCCTCGGCACGGAGATGTCCTGGGTGTCGATCAGGATCACGATGCCCATGGCCACGACACCTTTCGCCACCAGGATTTCGGCGTAGCGTGTCAATCCGGACGGTGCCGGCGGTGTCGACGGCTCATCCACAGCTGAGTTGGGAACGTCGGCGGGTTCGGCGGTCATGGCAACTCCGCACGTCATCTAGGCGGGGCCAAAGGCCCTGCCATGGTCGCCGGATTACTGCGTCGTCACCATTTTGTCATTCCGAGCTTGCGAGGAATCTTCGTGTCGGCCCTTTAGCAAGGACCAAGATTCCTCCTTCGTCGGAATGACAAAGGGTGTTGGACGCAACGGGATCATCCGATCAGTCCGAGTTCCGTCAGGGTTTGGTTGATGGTCACGATCTGCTCGTCGAGATAGACATCGAACTCATCGCCGGCCAGGTAGAGGTTGCTCCAGCCATACTGCTCGATGGTCGCCTGCCAGCCTTCGGAGGCGTTGAGCTCGTCGAAGGCGGCGATGATGCAGGCCGTGGACTCCGGGGAGATCTCGGGCGGGGCGACGATGCCGCGCCAGTTCGCCAGTTCGAGGTCGATACCCTGGTCCTGCAGGGTCGGGATCGACGCGCCGAGGTCGCCTTCGGCCACCGGCGTGGCGCCATCGGCTGAATCGGCGCGGCCGGAGATGGCCAACGCCCGGAGTTCGCCGGATTCGATTTGGGCCGCCCACTCGCCGAGTCCGGAGACGCCCGCCGTCGTCTGCCCACCCAGCACGGAGGCGAGGGCTTCGCCGCCGCCGGAGAAGGCCACGTAGTTGACCGTCACCGGGTCGATCCCGAGTTGCTGAGCCATCAGCGCGATGAGCAGGTGATCGGTGCCGCCCGCCGAGCCACCGCCCCAACTGATGGCGGTTGGATCGGCCTCGAAATCGACGATCAGGTCGTCGAGCGTCTGGTACGGCGAATCGGCCGGGACCACGATGACTTCGTATTCGCCGGTCAACTGGGCGATCGGCGTCACCTGGTCGAGCGTGACCGGCGATTGATTGAGCCCGATGCCGCCAATCATGACGAGGCCCATCACCATCAACATGTTCTCGTCGCCAGCGTGTTCGCTCACCAATTCGGAGAGTCCGATGGTGCCGCCGGCGCCTTCGACGTTGAAGACTTCGACATCGCCTTCGACGATGCCTTCCTCGCCCAGCACGCGCTGGAGTTCACGGGCCGTCGTATCCCAGCCGCCACCGGCCGCCGCCGGGGCCATGAGCTGCAACGTTCCCGATGGCCATTCGCAATCTTGGGCCATCACCGTAGCCACTGGCACGAATGAGCCGATAACCATCAGGCAACTGACCGCGGCGACCGCCAGCCGCCTGGTCAACCCTGCGGATTCCCTGGTTTCCATCCGTCACCTCTCCATTAGCCCGCCCGGAGGCTGCCCCCGGTCCAGGCAAAGACACGATGTCCTGGAATCGCCAACGCGCCCACAACACGGGTGCATCGGACACCTCGAAACCGGTCAATCCGGCTCCCGGCGGCACTCTGCGATTCCAGATAACAGTGATCCGATTGTACCAGCATCGGCGGCGCGCGGCGGTTTCACCCGCACGGCGAATCAGCCGCCTCGTTCGGCGGACTCCATCGCCACCCGGAGGCCGAGAGTCAACTGGTCGGTGCTCGGCAAGGCGGACCACTGGTGGAGCAACTTCGGGGGTGGTGGGGTCGAACCGGCCGCCGCGCTCGACAGCCTGACGATGTCGGTCCGGCCGTTCTCGAACGATCTGGCGGCGACGGCGAGCCGATCCCCACCACCGTCGCTCCATTCGAACACCATCGCCGTACCACCGCCGAACCGCTGGAGGTGCGACGTCAACGGCTCGGACCAGCCGCTGGCGACGCGCGACGCCGCCTCCTGGAGCGTTCGCTCAACCGGCGAGAGGGTCGCGGCGTCGATCTTTCCCGGCCGGATGCCGCCGAGGATGCCCCGCTCGAACCCGGTG
>JACCYX010000127.1 GCA_013696265.1 Chloroflexia bacterium | reverse complement strand
CGTTGTTGTTCACGACCAGAACTTCATCGACCACGCCGGTGGCGAAGAAGCCGTCGATGACTTCCCGAATCGAATCCCTTTCGGCGTAGGTTCCGAGCACGACCGATACTGTTCGCCCGTTCCACATCTGGCGGTTCCCTTCCCTCTTGAGTGTTGCGATGACCTTGGAACGCCGGGAGTTCCGGGTGAATCTTCCCTGTGGAGAAGATACATCGTTCGTGGAACGTCATCCATTCGGAATGGCTACGCGTTGCGACCTGTCACGTCGTCGCGGAACCGCGAGTCATGGGCCTTGTCGCTGGCCTGGCTGGTGTCGGTTGCCACGGGAATCGCCCAGCGGCGTCGCGACACAAGGTTCCAGCCGGCGTAACCGATCGCGACGATGGCGCCGGTTGCGGTGATCCCACTGATCCATAAGCCGAGGGTCAAGGCGTCGGGATCGTACCGAAGTTCGACCGTGTGCTCGCCGGGCCCAATCGGGATTCCCAGCAGCGCATGATCTGTCTGGAGCACCCCGACCTCCTCGCCGTCGACGGTGGCCTCCCAGTTCTCCGAATAGATCTCGCTGACGACCAGGAGACCCTCGCCGGTATGGGAGATATCGAGCGTCATGCCGTCCGGCGACGAATTTGTGACCGAAACCGCCGGGTCGGCTCCATCGGCCGGAGGGGAGGTATCGGGAAGTTCGCCCTGGACGAATGCAACCTCGGCTCCGTCCTCGTCGCCGCTCGCGAGTTGATAGAGACCGACCTGGTCCTGACTCGCCCGGATGTCGTAGACCATCCAGGCTCGTGACCGGGCCGCCGGGCTCTCATAGACGATGACATTCTCGTCGCGGTAGACCTCGGTCCGAGTCTCCGCCAGTGCCCGGTGGTCGTCGCGATTCTCCGGGATGTTCCGGTCGACGACGATGTAGCGGACGTTCAGGAGATCGAGCAGAGGTGAATTAACCCCGGTGTTGAGCAGATTTGCAAAATGATAGTTCTGTTCCTGTCCGTTGAGCGCATGGATGAACTCCTGGTAGACCAGCGGCTGAAGTGGGTTGTAGCCCTGGGTCGTCTCCAGTCCGAGCCGCATCGCCCGCGCGTTCTGCAAGATATGCACCATAGCTGGCTCGAGCCGGCGGTCCGGATAACTCCGCAAAACCGTTTGCGGGTGATAAATCCCACCGTAGGCGACGAATCGAAACGGCGGTTCGGATTCCCGCTGTTGCTCAAGGAACTCCCCGGCCCCGCCGGGGTCGTCCTGACGGAGGGATTCGTGGATGAGGCCCTGCATCCACGGGTCGTTCCCCCACATTACCAACTCGCCCGGCGGCGGGTCATCCTGCCTCAATACTCGCACGAGATCGAGGCCGTTGGGCAACAGGAACGCCAACGCCACGAGTGAGAGACTGGCGCACCAGACGATCCGCCGCCGGACCGCGCGATCGCGTGCGTACTCCGCCGCCGCGGCGACCAGTACAGCGATGGTCGCGAGGATCGTGCTGATCCAGAGCCAGACTCCCACCTCCTGGTTTCCCGGACCCTCCATGTACGGGACAGCAATCGCGATCACCGCTAGCGGGACGATCGCGATGAGCCATTTACCCCGCATCGACGCCAGCCGCGGCAATTCGTTTACGGCGGCCCCGGCCAGCATCGCGGGGATGAAGGGGTAGAGCCAGAAAACACGTCCCGGACTATGGATGTGGATATTCTCGTAGAGCGGCAGGAGGTAGAAAAAGTGCGAGATGATCGGCACACCCATCGCGAGGGCCGGGATCACGACCGCCACGACCGCGAAGAAGGGGATGACCGAGCGACGACGCATGAGGAAAAAGGAAAGTATCGTCAGGACCAGCACGATTCCCCAAACGGACGAACCCCGGAACCCGTGGGCATCGGCGATGATCGTCTTGACCGCGGAGGCCAGCGTGTGAAAATTTCCATCGGCCGCCCCTGGCGTGTTCTCGTAGGTGCCGCCCGCGTTATTCGACTCGGCGTTGACCGACAGGCGAGGCAGGATGCCGGCGGCCCCCAGCAGTAAGCCGATAATGAGCACCGCCGGTCCAGTGGTGACGAGTTGGGTGAACCGCTCCCTCACGTTCCAGGAAGGTTCGGGCGGGGTAGTCAGCGTTCTGAAAACGATCCAGGCCGCGACGAGGATGAGGGCGTTGATCACGCCCTGCCCGAGCCACGCCGCGAAAAACTGGCTGACCGCGAAACCGCCTAATACCCACGCCGCGAGCCGGGTTGGCCAGGTCTTCGCCCTGAGCGCAAACTCGACGGCCAGAAACGCGACCGGGATGAACGCCGACGTCTTGGTGCCAACGGTGCAGCAGTCCGTTTGCCCAAACACGAACGGGCCGAACTCGAACGCGACCGCCGAGAGGAGGGCCGCCAGCACGCCGTACCCGATCAACCGGGCGAGGGCGTAGGTCGAGGTGCCCGCGACTACCAGCAGGAGCAGGATCATCAGTTTGTAGGCAACGGTGACCTCGAAGAAGGGAAACGTCAGCATCGCCGGCAGGTACATCCAGCCCGACTCCGGGTCGCCCGCGAATGGCGCCCCGCTGAAGATATATGGGTTGAGCGCCGGTATATCGAGCCCACCGAGGCGGTCGCCCAATGAGCCGAGCCACGGCAGGAAGAAGGTGAGCAGGTCGTGACGCGCCAGCCAGTTGTCAAAGACCCAGATGCGCCACATGACGACGAGGGTGAGACCCAGCAAGACGGCGAGCGCGATGGCATCGGGATTGCGCCAATGTGGCGCGGGCGATGACGACTCCAATATCTCTTCGGTCACCACGAGGCAATGTGCTCCGATCGATCCACTCTTCTGGTACTTTTGGCAATCCTGACTCTTGTATACCAGTCAGGTTGAATTCCGCAAATGCCGGCGCTCATCACGCGGTGCAATGCCGGTCGAGTTGGGTGACCTCACGATCTCCCGCCACGTAACAACGGACGGGCCACACGCCCGTCCGTTGTGCATCGCCAGTCGCCCGGACATGGTGCTGGCGAGAGATTCCTGGACGACCCGGCCACCACCCGTCGCGTTCCGCGTCGGCTAAAGTGTACCCGCCGCGGGTGCGATTCAATGGTCGATCGTCTATCGACAGGGTCATTAGCGGTAGCAATCCCGCATTTCGAACGACGGGCCACGAACGGACTGTTGCCTGTTCCATGTTGACCGAACCGTACGTGTCATCCAATCCGCTACATCTTAAGGCGAACCTCAGTGACGACGAGTATGGAGCAACGATTGGGGATACCGGACAGGGAACCATTGAGGCAACGCCGACGCGCTGACATCTATGCGCTGGGCGCGTTCATCATGCTTCTTGGGGCCGTCCTTTCGTATTGGTTTATCAACGACGACTGGCTCGCCGAATACGACATCATGAGCTTCTTCCTCCCCTGGTATGGTCACCTGGGAGACCGGCTCCGTGAATTCGACATTCCCGGCTGGATGCCGTGGCTCTCCAGCGGATCCCCCGTTGCCGGCGACCCGTCCGGTGGTTGGTGGTATTTCCCCGTCATGCTCACGTTCTCCCTCTTCGGCGTGACAACGGCGTTCAAGGCAATGATCCTGATCCAGACGCTCATCGGCGGAACCGCGATCTACGCCTTCTCCCGCTCGATAGGGCTTCGTCCCGTCGCCGCGCTGATGAGCACCGTTACCTTCGTGTTCGGACAATTCCTCGCCGGTCAGGTGGGGTACGGGACCGTCGCTGGGCAAGCTTCCGCGTGGCTCCCTGTGGCGCTCCTCGGTGTCGAGTGCTCCTTGCGGTCAGTTCGAACGCTCGCTCGGGTAGCCTGGTGGTCCCTCACAGGTCTGGCGATTGGCCAGATCGCGGTTTCGTGGCCGGGCCAGGGCTTGTACAACGGGTTGCTGATCATTGCCTTGTGGGTGGCATACCGGTCGCTGATCTGGCCGGTCGATCGTGAGCGGACGTTGCGTGGCCGATGCGTGGATGCCTTGACCACAGGTCCGGCGGTGTTGACGTTTGGCCTCCTCCTGGGAGCGGCTGGGCTCCTCCCACGCCTTCATATCAGCGGCGTATCCAACATCCCGAACGGGGACTACGCTGGCGTGGTCGGCGGCAACTACCTGGTCACTCCCCACTCGTTCGTGACGCTGCTCCGCGACACATTGGTCGACGACACGCACTTCCGTCCGGTGGCCCTCGGTGCGCCCCTCGTCATCCTGGCCATGTTCGCGCTCCTGGTTGGTCGGCGGCGCCTTGGCATTCCCTTCTTCGCCACGATCGTGGTGCTCGCCGGCATTCTCTCGATGGGCGAGACGCCGCTCCACAGCACCCTCTATCTGCTCCCAGGCTTCGAGAGCATCCATACTCACAGCCCGAGGCGACTGATCTGGGTGTGCTTCATCGCGCCCGCAATGCTCGCCGGTGCGGGTCTTGAAGCACTCCTCTCCTGGCGTCCCCGGCACCGTGCCCTCCCTTTGCTCGGCATTCCGCTGTTGGCGATGATCGGTGCCGCTGTGGTCCTGGATCGCGCCGACTTTTGGATAGGTTGGTGGCCACTGATCCTGGCGGGCGGCGCAACCGCGCTTGCCGTCGTACTCGTGATGGTCCAGCGGAAGGGCAGTCATGAACATCCGCATGCACTTGCGCGAGTTGCCGCGGTCGCCATGATCGTGCTCGTCCTGGTGCATCCAACCGCCAGGGACATAGTCGCAAGAGGCTGGAGCGCAAGCGACTCACCGACAACGAACGAAACTTGCCTGGATACCTACCTGTCGCGAACCGACCCTGGAGGGGCGGGGGAGTTCCTGCAACGGCAACAGGAAGGTGTGCCGCCCTTCCGCTATGTGGGCTACGCGGGCCGCGATCCTTCCACAAATGACTCGTCCTATTCCGCCCGGCGTTGTGACCCCAGCGTCCTTGCCGCGGTTCTCGGCGGCCGCGCCGTGGCCCTCGAACTGGAGTCGGTCCAGGGCTACAACCCGGTTCACCTGGGCGTTTATGCCGAATACTCGGACGTCATGAACGGCGGGCGGCAGGACTACCATTGGGTGGATCCCTATCCCGCGGAGCTGGTGTCCTCGCCCCTGCTGGATATGCTGAACGTGCGCTACATCGTCGTCTCCCTCCTTGCCCCTCATGGCCAGGACGATGCCCAGGCTATCGGCGCCGGCAAGACGGAGGTATTCCGGAACGGGGAGGTGGTGATGTTCGAGAACCCTCGTGCCTACGCACGGGCCTGGATTGTCCATGAGGTCCGGCCAAACAACGACGGTGAGGGGCTGCGTCTATTCGCGAATGGCACGGCGGATGGAGGCGAGGTGGCTTTTATCGATGGCCCACTGCCCGGCCTCCAGCCGGTGGCGGCTTCTGCGGCCGGTGCGGAGCACGTCGTCATCACGGGCCGGGACGAGGACACCCTGACCGCCGAAGTCCGTGCCAATTCGGCGGGACTGGTTGTGTTCAGTGAGATCGATGAGCACGGGTGGAATGCGTACGTCGATGGCGAGCCCGCCGAGATCCTGCGCACGAATCATGCATTGAGGGGAGTGCCGATACCGGCCGGAGACCACACCATCGAACTGCGGTACGAGCCGGAATCGCTGCGCCTCGGTCTCTGGATCAGCATGCTCACAGCCATCGCGGTCGTGGCCGTCTGGGCGGCCGCAATTCGCCAATGGTTGATCCGAGCGAGAAAATCCGCACCCGCGGGTGACCACCCGGATGCGGGATAACGCCGTCTCTCCAGCTCGCGAATCAATCCGTCGACCTGATTTGCGCGATCGAGGCCTCGACCGAATCGAGATGGTCCAGCATTGCCGCGCCCGCCCGCTCAGCGTCCATGTCCGCAACCGCCTCGACGATGCGTTCATGTTCGGACAGCGACTTGGCGACCCGGCCCTCGACGCTGAGGGTTTGCTCCCGGCTTCGTGACAGGAGGTCGAGCACCGTGAGCATGAGCTTGATCAGCACGAGGTTGCGCGAGGCGCGTGCCAGGGTCAGGTGGAAATCGGCGTCGAGGAGGCTGACCGCCGCCACGTCGTGGGCGTTGAGCCTGGCTCCGGCGATGATCTCCCGCAGGTGCTCGACCTGGCGCTCGGTTCGCCGGAGTGCCGCAAGGCTGGCGATCTTGGTTTCGAGCACCTTGCGGACCGCGAAGAGGTCGATCAGCAGCGCATCATGCAGGTTTACCTGGTCCAGTCGTTCCAGTACCGTCGCCTCGTCGGCGGCGATGTAAATACCCGATCCATGGCGAACTTCCACAACACCGCGCCCGGCCAGGATCTTGACCGCCTCGCGCACCACCGTCCGGCTCACGGAAAAGCTCGCGGCCAGGTCGCGTTCGGTTGGCAACCGGTCGCCCGGCTTGAGGTCGCCTCGCAACAGCGCGTCGACGATCTGCTCGATGATCTTGTCGCTGTGCGAGCGGCTGTCGCGAACCGGCTTGAAGACATCAGAAACCATCGGATCACCCCTGCTCGTAGGCAACCGGAACGACCACGCCGGTATCGATCGATTCGAAGATGGCTAGGGTCAGCGCCAGCATTTCCTTGCCCGACGTGAAACCGGACGGCGGCGCGGTGCCGGCTTCCAGGGCGTCGATGAACATTGCGAACTCGACCTGGTGCAGGTCCTTCGGTTCGAGGTTCACGATCTCAACCAACTCACCTCGATACAGCGTCATGTCACCGTTGACGTTGCCCTCGGCCCCGCCGGAGGGACCGAAAATGCGATCCGGCCTGCCCCGCATCTGGTTCCCGGCCGCGAGACCCCAGGACACCGTCATCGTCGCGACATCGCCGGATTCGAACTCGACCGTCACCACGGCCGTATCGATCGCCAGTTGGTTGAGGTGGGCGACTTCCGGCCGGCCCGTGGCCAGGATCCGGCCCTGGGCGTACACCGATTTGGGCTTCGACCGGAAGACGGTTTGCCAGAGCATGTAGTAGTGGCACCCGGCGTCGGTCAGTGGCCCGTTGTTGCCGTGCCGGTCGTGCATCGCCCGCTTCGGACGAACTTCCTGCAGGAGATCGGAGTTGAACACCATCGGGTGTCCGAACGCGCCTTCGGCCGCCAGCCGTCGCAGCAAGCCGACGCCCTCGGCCAGGTTGCGCTGCAAGCCCAATCCAAACTGGACACTCGCCGCCGTGACGGCCGCTTCCATTTCCGCCGCCTCGCGGAACGAGCGCGCCAACGGTTTCTCGCAGAGGATGTGCTTGCCATTTTCGGCGGCGCTGATCGTGACTGGCGCGTGAAAGGCGAGCGGCAGGCAGATCGAGACGATGTCGACCGCCGGGTCGGCAACCGCTACGGTATAGTCCCGATAGATCGACGGAATGTTGAAGGCGGCGGCGACTCTTTCGGCGCGGGCAGTATCGACATCCGTGACCGAGACGACGTTGTGCCCGATCGCCCGCCAGCCGGCGATGTGGCGATTGCCCATGTCTCCGGTGCCGATCACCGCGACGTTGTACCGCTTGGTCATGAGACAGACGCCCTCCAAACAGCCATGCCGATGGCTGGTGCGACCGGTTGGGGCAGACGCGCCGTCACTGCTTGACCGCGCCCGCCATGCCCTCGATGAAGTAGCGTTGCAGGAAGAGGAAGACGATGATCACCGGCGCCAGGCTGATCGTCGACGCCGCCGCCATGTCCGTCCACGACGTGAAGTTCTCACCCTGGAAGGAGTAGACGCCGACCGCCAGCGTCCGCAATTCGGGCCGGCTCAAGGTGAGCACCAGCGGCACCAGGAAGTCGTTCCAACTGGCGATGAACTGGAGTATGATCGTGGTCGCGATCACTGGTTTCGAGAGCGGCAGCATGATCTGGAAGAAGACGCGGGGGAAGCTGGCGCCGTCGAGCACGGCCGATTCTTCCAACTCCCGTGGTATGCCCCGGAAGTACCCGGCGAAGAGCAGGATCATGATGATTGGGGCGGACCCGCTCTGGGCCAGGATGATGCCGAAGAGCGAGCCATCAAGGCGCAAAGCCGTGATCAGGTCGAAGACCGGGATGATGGTGTAGCCTTGGGGCAGGAAGACGAGTGCCCCCAGGAGCCCGATGATGAGTCGCTTGCCGATGAAGTCATGCCGGCCTAGCACGTAGCCCATCGTCGCGGTCGTGAAGACCACGATCAGGACGCTGGAAATCGTTACGATGACGGTGTTGATGAAATAGTCGCCAATATTTGCGTCCACCCAGGCGCGGCGAAAGTTCTCCCATTGCAGCGATTGTGGAATCAGGCTCAGCCCGGAGAAAATTTCCGCCTCGGTTTTGAACGACGCGGAAATCATCCAGAGCAGCGGGTAAATCCAGATCAGGCAGACCACGGTGAGGACGACATACGTCACCAGGCGCCGGACTTGACCCGAGCGACGCCAGCGGGCAACCGAGGATCGTTGCTCGCCCTCGCGCGTTTGCGCCGGGTAGTCGCGGGACGAGCCGCGGACCAGATCGGTCATCAGAGGATCGCCTTCCGGTCACGCCCGAAGTCGCGGCGACGGCTGTAGTACCGTGCCAGGATGAGCAGCGCTGTAATGACCATGATGCAGACCCCGAAGATGATGCCGGCAGCCGAGGCGTAGCCCAGCCGCGGGTCGGTGAACGAACCCGTGTTGGCGCCGAAGGCGTTGCGATAGATATAGAGTTCCATCGTCTCGGTCGCGAAGAACGGGCCACCGTTCGTGGCGGCCTGGATCAGCGCGAAGACGCTCAGGTTGCCGACCGCGATGATGAGGACGATGATGATCGCGAAGGGAATCAGGAGCGGGATCGTGATCGTCCTGAAGATGTGCACGCTGCCGGCGCCATCGACCCTGGCCGCCTCGTAGAGGTCTTGCGGGATGGTCTGGAGCGCCGCCAACCAGTAGATCATGGGTTGGCCGAACCATTTCCAGATGCCGATCAGGGCCATCGTCCAGAGCGCGGTGTCGGGATCGCCAAGCCAGTCGATCGGCGTGTCGAGGATGTTGAGCCCGATCAGGGCCCCGTTGACCGGTCCGTTAAACGCGCCGAAGACGAAGCTCATCACGATGCTCATGATCGCCGTGGTGGTGACGACGGGGATGAAGAAGAAGGTGCGGAACACGGCGCCGAAGCGCAGCGCCCGGTCGTTGAGAATGACCGCGACGATCAGCGAGAATCCAACTTCGAAGGGAACCGTGGCGAACATGAAGTAGAACGATCGCCGGAACGCATCCCAGAAGAACGGGTCCCCGACGATTTCGCGATAGTTGTCCAGCCCGATGAAGGTCCGGTCGCCGCCGATGCCGCTCCAGTCGAGCAGCGAGTAGAACCACGAGGCCACGATGGGGTAGAACGAAAACATCACGATGAGCACGAGCGCCGGCAGCATGAAGATGTAGCACCAGCGGTCGGCCCAAAGCCGCTTCGGGATGGACGTTTGCCGCCGTCTCGCTGGCATCCGGACGAGTTCGACACTTGCCATGTTCGGCACCCCATGTGATTGGGCGACCCCGCAAGGCCGCCCGTCCTATCGATTCCGGATCGTGCCGTTTCGCCTGATATTCATGAATCCTGGCGGCAGGCGTCGCTGCAATCTTCTGATCCGGTAAGGGAGGACACAAGGTCCTCCCTTACCGGAACCCGCGCCGGCTGCGTTAGCGATCCAACGCGGCCGACTCTGGCGCGTAATCCTGCATCGGATCCCAGTCCGCGAAGATGAAGTCGTCGAGGCTGACGGCCGCGCCGTTGTCCTGGGCCGCCTGGATCGCCCGTGCGCGTTCGGCGGTGGCACGGTCCTGCAGGTCCTGCATCGAGGCCGCGACATCGGTCAGTTGCCCGGTAAAGAGCCCGACCATGACATCATTCCAGCTCGGTGTCAGTGCCGTCTCCTCAAGATAGACTTGCTGCACTTCGGGGTTGCGGACCGACGGTTCCGGGCGCAATCGAGTCCACTCGAATCCGTATTCGAGCGCTTGTTGCGAGAGCGGATCGAGTTCGATCTGATCCAGCGCCTCCGGGAACTGGGGCGGATCGCCGGCGCCGACGAAGTGTCCCCACGCCGCCTGCCCGTCCACCGTGCCCATGTACGAAAAGATGTCGCCGACGATCGCGCCGAGTTGCGTTTCACTTGAATACGCCCAGGTGTTCGAACCTCCGGGCCCAAATGTCACCGGATACATGGTGTCAGGGTTCAGTTGCGGGGTCATCGCCACGCCCAGGTTGAAATCGGGGTTTTCCTGCGTCCACGGCACGATGTTCCACGGTCCCTGCAGGATCATGGAGGCGACACCCTGCGGCATCCGGCCCCGGGCGCCAGGGTTGTCGAGGCTGGCCGTGCCGGGGAAGAAACTGCCGTCAGCCTGGATCGCCAGAATCAACTCGATCGCCCCAGCGTATTCCGACGTCGTGTAGTTGTACTCACCGGTTTGGTAGTTGAACTCACCGCCGATCGCGCCGGCCATCTGGGCCAAGGCGTTGATCACGTTGGGGAGCGCGTTGTTCTGCGTGACGCCGGCGATCAGGCCGTAGTAGTCGCCGCCGCCCTGTTCCGTGCAGGTTCTCGCGGCGGCCCGGAAATCATCCCACGTCATGACCGCGGCGCTGGGGTCGTAGCCCGCTTCGGCCAGGTGATCCTGGTTGTAGAGCAGCAGGTTGTTGACGCGCTTGTTGGACGTTGCGGGATATCCGTACGTTTTGCCATTGAAATCGGTGACGCCGGGCGCGAAGGTGCCGGCGGGGAACCGCGCCTTGACTTCGGCCCAGTTCGGCACGATATCGTCCAGCGCGCCGACCCAGGAGTTGTTGACCGCTTCGGACATCGGGACGGTGAGGGGCAACTGAAACACATCGGGTGCCGACCCGTTGCGGAAACCAAGCGTGATGACTTGCTGGATCTGGTTCCAGTTCGTGCCGTCGTACTGGACTTCGATGTTGGGATACTTCGCCATATAGGCCGGGAAAAAGGCGTTGAAGAAGAAGGCTTTGGCATCACCGCTGTCCATCCACCGCAGTTGGGCCTCTTCGGTTGGAAGGGCGGCGGCGCTGTCCGGGATATTGAAGGCGTAGTCGTCCTGGCGTATCGCGCCTCGACGGGTGGACGATCCGGCTGTGGGGGCGGACGATACGGCGTGGAGTCCGCCCGTCGCCAGCGCCGCGCCGGCCAAGCCGCCCGATGCGCGAAGCAGCGATCGGCGTGAGACTCGCGAACGGGTCAGGTTTCGAGGTTCTCGTTCACTCATGGTGCGACTCCTCTCGGTAAATGGGCCACTGTCCGATTGTCCAAGTGGTCATAGGTTATACCAATTGTCGTCGAGACGCAATCGCCATTGAAGCTTGATTGGAGGCCGGAATCGATGTGCGCCACGAAGCGCCGACATGTGACATTACTCGCGGAGGTGTGCGCTGGGTATTCTTGTCTGAGTGTCCGGACATCGACAGTAGTACGCCTTTGGGAGATCGGCTCTGGTAGTGGGCGAGTTCATCTCGACCCTGGACTCGGGCGGAGTGACTCGCTACGCTGCCCTCGCAAGCTCAGGACCGCCACCACCATGTTCGCCGGGACCCCGTATCGACGGTGCGACGACGGTTCTTGAATTGAGAGCGACTTCGGCATGGATCTGGGAATCTACAGTTTCGCGGACGTCACCACAGACCCGACTACCGGTGAGACCATCAGCCCGAGCGACCGGCTCCACAATCTTTTGGAGGAGATCGAGCTGGCCGATCAAGTCGGCCTGGATGTGTACGGCCTGGGTGAGCATCACCGGCCCGACTACGCTTCGTCGGCCCCGGCGGTGGTGCTCGCGGCCGCGGCGGCGCGAACCACCCGCATTCGCCTCACCAGCGCCGTGACCGTGCTCAGTTCGGACGATCCGGTGCGCGTCTTCCAGCAGTTCAGCACGCTGGACCTGCTCTCGTCGGGCCGGGCGGAAATCATGGCCGGCCGCGGCTCGTTCATCGAATCGTTTCCGCTCTTCGGCTACGACCTGAACGACTACGACGAACTCTTTGCCGAGAAGCTGGAGTTGCTGCTGAAACTCTGTGATGGGGAGCGCGTGACCTGGTCCGGCCGGTATCGACCGGCACTCATCGACCAGGCGGTCTACCCCAGACCGCATCAGGAACGGTTGCCGGTCTGGTTGGCGATCGGCGGCACCCCGCAATCGGCGATTCGGGGCGGCATCCTCGGGCTTCCCCTGGCGGTCGCGATCATTGGTGGCGTGGCGAAGAACATGGTTCCGCTGGTCGATCTCTACCGCGGGGCCGCGCGCCGGAGTGGACACGATCCGGCCCAACTCCCGGTCGCCATCAATTCCCACGGCTACGTGGCGGAGACGATGGAACGGGTGATCGAGGAGAGCTTCCTGCCGCATAAAACGACCATGGACCGGATCGGACGCGAACGTGGCTGGCCGCCGCTGACCCGGGCGCGGTACGAAGCCGGGGCGACGTTGCGGGGGGCGCTCGTTGCCGGCAGCCCAGAGGATGTCGCGGCCAAGATCCTTTACCAGCACGAGTTGTTCGGGCATTAGCGGTTCCTGATGCAGATCAGCGTCGGCACGATGCCGCACGACAAGGTGCTGCGGTCGATCGAATTGCTTGGGACGAAGGTTGCCCCGATTGTCCGGGACGAGATTGCGAGACGTGAATAGCGAATTGTTCCCACCGGCGAGCGAAATCAGGACCGAACTGAATCGAGTACGGCATGACGAGTACGATGGCAGCTTTCAGGAGAGGTGTTGCTGATCGCGCCACGATCAGTGCGAGGGATTGAACGCCACGTATTCTTGCAGACGTGTCCAGGCAATCTCCATCTCATCCGTTCGCTCATGTGGCTTGAGGCACCAGGAGACATAGATGGCAATTTCAGACAGGTCCCAGTAGATCCGATAGGCAGCCATCGCAGGGGTCGACAAGCTCTCGATCCCGGTCACGTCCCTGTAGATTGACCAATCCGAATTGGACTCGTTTACCATCATCCACAGGTCACGTTCCCGTGGCGCATAGGCGACCGTGTCCCAATCGACAACAACAAGCTCACCCGTTCGCGTCCGAATCACGTTTCCCGCGTGCGGTTCCCCATGGGAAATGACCCACCCTGACCTGCTCCCCATGACCGACTTTGCGAGATCGTCGAAGTCGTCGAGCCTCTTTAGCAAAGTGCTGGCGTGTTGCCGAAGTAGCTGGCGAGCCGGCTCGGAATAGGGACCGGCACTCCAGGCGGTATCGATGGACCCGAGCGCCACCAGCAATCCGGCGCGGTTCGGTATGGCCAAGGTGTTTCGCCGCAGTGAGGTAACTGAAATGTCGCTGGTCGCGTTGTGCACCTCGCCGATACGTACCATTGCTTCCAACCGATCGGACTGGTTGCGAAACTCTCCGAATTCGGACGATTCCACGTCCAGGTACGGGAAAACGGCAATTGCGAAATGGTCGCTGAGCCGAACGATTGCCCTGCCCGAGGCGTCAACCAATGGTGCGATCACGAATGGTAGATTCGCGACATCCCGCAACAGGACTGCCATTTGGAACGCGGAGGTCAGGGTGTTGAACGATGCGTCTGCGCTATCCCCGGAGTAATGGGCTTGGAGGCCGTCGACGGTGACGAACCACTTTTGACCGTCGATTGTGTCGGCAACCCAATGATGACTTCCGAATCCCAAGGGCGCGTAGCAAAGCGAAGAGCACTCGATATTCCAATGCTCTGACAAAGCCAGGGCTATTGCTTTAGATTCCAGGTCTTTTGGCTGCGTCTTCACGCTGGTGGTCCAGGCCGTGCAGCACAGAGGACAACGAGCCAGTGCCTTTCGAACTGGCTCGTGTCTCGCATTCGTTCGTCTCTTGAATGCTCCGGCATAACCTCAGCCCGCCAGCACCGGCAGGTCGACGAAAATGCCCATCGCGGTAATCACCTGCGGATCGCCTTCCGTGAAGGCGGTCAGGTTCTCAGCCGCCCACTCCGTCCCGGCGGCGGTCGATTCGAGAGCCGACTCCTCTGAATCAAAGACATTGATCGATGTGAAGCCGCCGTCGGATAGGGACAAGAAGTACCCCTGGAATCCAGGTATGCCGGTGACGATCGGAATGAACCCTTCGGTCGCCAAGGGTACAAAGTCGCGCGGGTCGGTTCCGGGTAGGCTGGTGTAGATGCGCACGGCGATGAAGCGGTTCGCGCCAGGATCGCTGGCCGGTGTCGCCTCGGCGGCGTTGCCGGCAGCCGTGATGAGCAACTCTCCTTCAACCGCGGTCGGGGTTTCGACCGCATACTCCGGGTCGAGCCCGCCCACGAATGTTTGGGCCAGTTCGGCGAAGCCCTCGGCCTGGGCGGCCTCTTCGAACACGACTATCGACAGGCTCTGGGTGTCGTCGTCGATCACGTCACCCAGGATGTAGCCGCCGTAACCTGGTAGCGCCTGGACATCCGGCGCGAACTCGGAGATGACGATGTCGTTGACGGCGGTGCGGAACTCCGGCGCGGTCAACTGACGCACCCGGAGGCTGGCGTAACCGGGCGAGGAATCCTTCACCGGCGAAGCCGCCGGCGTGGCATCCTGGGCCGATGCCTTCAGACTGCCGACCGCAAAACCGCCCAGACCAATACTCACCGTGCCCTTCGATACCTGGCGACGTGACAACGTCTTGTTCATCGATTCTCTCCCGATGATATACATGCCTTTGATATACATGCCTTTTGGCCCGCTAGCCAGACCCGGGTTCCGTTCTGTCCATTGTCCGGAATTGCGGCTACCGGTCAACACCTGCCTGGCGCCCACTGAATACCGTGTTGCGGTACCCGTGCGCCGTGCCAGTGACGTGATTGCTACCATCCGACTCGGTGGGCTTGGGAGCAACGGAAGGCAGCGCCACCGCATGGAACCCGATGCCCGTAGACAAGAATGGAGCTGAACGTGGATCCCATTGATGCGGCCCGACCATACGCCGGAGTTTTTGCGATTCCGCCGACACCGTTTCTCGATTCGGCCGAGATCGACGAAGCGTCCTTGAGGCGATGCCTGGACTTCTGTGTCCTGGCCGGTGCGCACGGGATCGTGATGGGCGTCAATGCCAGCGAGGCGATCGCCTTGACCGACGAAGAACGGATGCGAGTCGCCGCTATCACGATCCGGCACGTCGACGGCCGGGTTCCGGTAGTAATAGGAGTCTCCGGCGTCTCTACAGCATCGTCTGTGCTGTACGCGGCCCATGCCCGGCACGCCGGGGCAGACTCGGTGATCGCGATGCCGCCGTACGTCCTTCATCCACCAGCCGAGGAAATCTTCGATTTCTACGCGGCGGCCGCGGCGGCGGCCGACGGCATGCCCGTCTGGATTCAGGACTTTGTCGGGCCGGTCGGCACGCCGATGTCGCTAGCCCTGCTCACCAGGATCGTCACCGAGATCGATGGTGTCGATTTCATCAAGGAGGAGACCGCGTTTGCGCCGCAAATCATTTCCGGGATTCTGGCTTCGGCGGGCGACCATCTGCGCGGCGTCATGGGTGGGATGGCTGGCCGCTACCTCCTGGAGGAGGCCCGTCGCGGGGCGTGCGGCACGATGCCGGCCTGTGAGGTGACCGACGCCCACGTGGCGGTCTGGAACGCGATCGAACGGGGAGACGAGCGGGAAGCCCGCGATCTGCACACACGGTTGCTGCCATTACTGAACTACGAGGCGATGTATTCCTTCTCGATCTACAAGGAGGTGTTGGTGCGACGTGGCGTGATCGCCTCGGCGAAGACGCGGGTTCCCGGCGCCGCGCACCTCGACGCCGAGAACCACCGGGAACTCGATGTTCTGCTGGAAGACCTGACACCGTTGTTGTCGCTTGGCTTACGCCCGGATTTCTAGAACCGGGAATCAGGGTTCGTAAGGTCCGAGCATCTCCCGGAATCGTTGATGAACATTTCGAACTACGTGAACCAGCGTTGTTTGGCGCGTCCAGCATCGTACTCGACGCGGGCGGCGTTCACGTCGGGTTCGTCGCTGACTTCGGCGATCGGCACGTCCCACCAGCCCTCGAAGCCGCGGACCCGTTCCTGGGATTCGATGGGCACGTAGATCACGGTCGTGATCGTTTCCGTTTTGGCGGCACTGAGTGCGTTGCCAAGTTCCACGGCGGTCGTTGCCGTGTACGCCTTTGCGCCGAGGCTTTCGGCGTTTCGTGCGAAGTCGACCTGGACGGTTGGACCGTCGAGCCGGTTGGTCGCCTCGTCACGGTAGCGCAATTCGTTGCCGAAAGCCGGCGACCCCGATTGGGTCTGGAGTTCACGGATGCACCGGAAGCCGCCGTTGTCGACGAGGACGATCGTGAGCTTGTAGCCTTCCTGGATCGACGTCACGATCTCGGTGTGGAGCATCAGATAGCTGCCGTCGCCGACCATGACGTAGACCTCGCGGCCTGGGTCCGCCATCTTGACGCCCAGGCCGCCCGCGATCTCGTAGCCCATGCACGAGTAGCCATACTCGACGTGGTAGCCCTTCGGGGTGAGTGGACGCCATAGCTTGAGCAGGTCGCCCGGCATTCCGCCGGCCGCGCAAACCACGACATCCTCCGGACTCGATGCCTCGTTGACCAGGCCAATCACTTGCGGCTGGGTGAGCGATTCGCCCGCGCGCGGGCGAATCAGGTCGTCGACCGCCGCGGCCCACTCCGACTTCAGGGCAGCTACTGGCGTGACATCACGCGTTGGCGCATTGGATGCCCGCAGCCGGTTTTCGAGTGCCTCAATCGTGGCGCGGGCATCGCCGACCAATGGCGTAGCGCCGAGCTTGTGAGCGTCCATCGAGCCGACGTTAATCGAGACGATTTTCACGTCAGGGTGCTGGAAGGCGGTCTTGGAGCTGGTCGTGAAGTCGGCGAGCCGTGTCCCGATCGCCAGCACTAGTTCGGCGTCGCGGGCGATCCGGTTCGCGGCTAGCCCTCCCGCCGCCCCGATCGGACCGACGTTCCACGGGTGGTTCCACGGCAGCACGCCCTTGCCGGCCTGGGTTTCGGAAACCGGGATGCCGAACTCGCTGGCGAAGCCGTCCAACGCCGCGGACGCCTCCGAGTAGATGACACCGCCGCCGGCGACGATGAGCGGATTCCGGGCCGACCGGAGGAGTTCGGCCGCCTCGACCAGATCTTCTTCAACCGGAAGCGGTCGCCGGACTTTCCAGACCCGCTTCTCGAATAGGCTCGCCGGGAAGTCGAACGCTTCGGTCTGGACATCTTCGGGCAAGGCGAGGGTGACAGCCCCTGTTTCGGCGGGATCGGTGAGCACTCGCATCGCCTCCGGGAGTGAAGCGATGACTTGTTCCGGACGGGAAATGCGGTCCCAATACTTCGATACGGGCCGGAACGCGTCGTTGACACTCACATCCTGGCCCAGCGTGTACTCGAGTTGCTGCAATACCGGGTGTGGCACGCGGTTGGCGAAGGTGTCGCCGGGCAGCAGCAACACGGGCAGGCGGTTGACGGTCGCCAGTGCCGCGCCGGTGATCATGTTCGTCGCTCCCGGCCCGACCGAGGACGTGCACGCGAGGGTCTGGAGCCGGTTCTTCGCCTTCGCGTAGGCGGCCGCGGTGTGGACCATCGCCTGTTCGTTCTGTGGGCGATAAAAGGTCAGGTCGTCGCCAACCTCTTCAAGCGCCTGGCCGATGCCGGTCACGTTGCCGTGCCCGAAGATGCCGAACATCCCCGCGAAGAAACGTTGCTGTTCACCGTCGCGCTCGGTGTACTGGGTGGCAAGGTACCTGACGATGGCCTGGGCGACGGTCAACCGGATGGTAGTCATGAAATCGTTACTCCTTCGCCTGACCGTTCTCGTGGAAGCTGGCCCGACTCCGTCGGTTCGCTGAGCGGAGTTCCGGGCGGATCCCACGTTATCGCTGCGCTGCGCACTGGACAGGCTCCCGAATCGACCACAACTCTCCACGAAGCACGTCGAAGCACATCGCTGATGGTCCATTCCGGCTCGATTGAGCTGCCGCCCCTACTCGCTCCGGTGAATCAACGCTGGCGCTTGCCGGCTCCCGCGTTGACGCGGGCGTCGATGTCCTGCCAGGAGGTGGCACCCGCGTTCTGGTCGTCGCTCCAGGTGCCCCGGACCCAGGCGTAGGCAGGGTCGTCGGACGGTTGCATGGTCCTGACATTTTCATCGCCGGCAAGGATGTTGAGGTAGTAGCCCGTGTACCCGTGAGCGACCGCGAAGGCGTGGTACCCCTCAGGCACGAGAAGCAAGTCGCCATCCTTGATCACCCAGGCGTGGTCGAACGAACCATCCGCCGCGTAGAGGCGTTGGAGGCCAAACCCGTCCGGCGGGTCGATTCGGTAGTAGTAGATTTCTTCCAGATCGGATTCTTCCGGCATGTTGCTGACGTCGTGCTTGTGCGGCGGGAAGCTGGACCAGTTGCCGCTCGGCGTGAAGAC
>JACCYX010000096.1 GCA_013696265.1 Chloroflexia bacterium | reverse complement strand
GCGGTGAGGCGGGAGGCCACACAGGGCCTCCCCTACCAAAATCCGGCCTAGCGCAGTACAAGGAAGGCAAGGATGCCGCCCACCACCACGACGAACCCGACTGGCAGGGCGATGCCCGCGATCGAGGCCGGGTCGAACCCGAGTGAGTAGATACCGGTTCGCTCGCGCAAATGATCGAGAATCTTGTGCATGCCGACCGCCTCCATTGCGCGGGCTCCCGCGTTCTCGTCGCGCCCCCGGATTCGCCGGGCGCCATCTGATCAGTGACTTCCAGTGTAGCGAACGTGACGCCGGGCGGCGACCTTTTGTTCCGCGTGCGAGCTTCTTATAGAACTGTCATTCCGACGAAGGAGGAATCGCTGCGCGAAGCGCATCGGCCGAAGGCCGACCCCCGGTTCGCAGTCGCTTGATCACCAGACCAGACACCGGCTACGCCGGATGCGCTATCGCTTCCCTGCGCGCAGGGATGTCTCGCTGGCGCTCGACATGACGGCGTGGGGAAGAGTCGCAAACGGCAATCAGCCTCGGACGTTGTACCGAGCTTGCGAGGAATGACAATTGGAAGGCAGGCCCGAATTGGGCACGGCGCGTGATTAGTCGGATGAATCCACCAGGCCCGTTGACGGCAAGTTGCGCATCGCCGGGAAGAGGATGACGTCGCGCAGGGTGTCCTGGTCGGCCAGCAGCATCGTCATCCGGTCGATCCCGATCCCGACGCCGCCGGTCGGCGGCATGCCGTACATCAAGGCGGTCACGTAGTCGATGTCGACCGGCATCGCTTCTTCATCGCCCGCGTCCTTGTCCCGCTCCTGCTCCTCGAACCGCGCCAACTGGTCGAGTGGGTCGTTCAGCTCGGTAAACGCATTGCCAAGCTCGGCCCCGCCGATGTAGGGCTGGAACCGCTCGACGTGACTCGGATCGGACGGCTTGCGCTTCGCCAGCGGCGACAACTCGACCGGGTAGTCGATCAGGAAGACCGGCTGGATCTGGTGGGGCCGCACGAACTGCTTGAGCAACTCGTCCACGATCCGGGGCCAGACCGTCCCTTCCTCGATCGAGGCCCCCGTCTCGCGGGCGGCCCGCAGCAACGACTCCTGGTCAGGGTGCGCGAGGTAGTCGATCCCCGACCCGTCGATGATCGCCTGGCGCAACGTCTTGCGGGGCCAGGGCGGCGTGACGTCGATCTCGTGGCCGTTGTTGGTGAAGACCGGTCCACCGTGCGCCGCCACGACCGCGCTGTGGATCATCCGCTCGACCGTCACCATCATTGTTTCGTAGTCGGCGTAGGCCTCGTAGAACTCGAGCATCGTGAATTCCGGCGAGTGGTTCTTGTCGATCCCTTCATTGCGGAAATCCTTGCAAATCTCGTAGACCCGCTCGTAGCCGCCCACCAGCAATCGCTTCAGGTATAGCTCATCGGCGATCCGCAGGTAGAAGGTTTGACCCAGGGCGTGGTGGAAGGTCGTGAATGGGCGCGCCGCCGCGCCGCCGTAGAGCGGCTGGAGGGTCGGGGTTTCGACTTCGATGTAGTCCCGCGCGTCGAGGAAGGCACGGAAGGCGGTCACGATCTTCGACCGGATCGCGAAGACGCGCCGGGTTTCTTCGTTGGACATCAGGTCGAGGTAGCGTTGCCGGTAGCGGATTTCGACATCTTGCACGCCGTGCCACTTTTCCGGCGGCGCGTTGAGCGCCTTCGACAACATGGTCAGCGACGCGGCGCGGACGGACGTTTCGCCGGTTTTGGTCTTGAAGAGCGTGCCCGTCGCGCCCACGAAATCGCCGAGGTCGTACAGCTTCAGCACGTCGGCAAAGGCGTCTTCGCCGATCTCGTCCTTGCGAATGTAGAGCTGGATCTGGCCATGACCATCGCGCACATGCGCGAAGACGGTCTTGCCCATGTGCCGAAAGCCCACGATGCGCCCGGCCACGGTCACGGAGTCCGCGGTGTGCCCGTCGGTCAGGCGTTCCGCCGCCGCTTCGCGCGCGAAGAGGTCCAGCCCCTCGGCCGAGGTGTGGGTGCGCCGGGCGCGGGTGGGATAGGGATCGATGCCACGGCCCTGGAGTTCGACCGCCTTCCGCCGGCGAATCTCCTGTAGCTCGCTGAGTTCCATGCAGTCTCCGAAATGCCTAGTGGTGATCAGGCTCGCCGGTTGGTGGCCCGAAAACTGGTGGTCTCCCGCCCAACCGACCGGCATGCGGGAAGCCACGCAGGGCCTCCCCTACTTAACGGACACGACGGCGTAGGTGACTTCGCCGCCCGGCGTGACGACGGTGATCGAGTCGCCTTCCTTCGAGCCCTTGAGCGCCTGGCCGACGGGCGATTCGGTCGAGACGCTGCCGTCCGGCAGGCTGGCTTCCTCGGGGCTGACGAGCATCCACGTATCGGTTTCGCCGTCGTCGAACTTCACCGTGATCCGCGAGCCGAGCGCGACGATGCCGTCGGGGGATCCACCTTCGATGATCTCGGAGTTCCGGAGCATCTGCTCGAGTTCGCGCACGCGGGCTTCGGTGTAGACGAGTTCTTCCTTGATTTCCTCGTACTCACCGCTGTCGGACGCCTCATTGTTCGTGTTGGCGTCCTGCACGCTGCGGAAAAGGTCTCGCAGCCGCACGTCGCGGAGTTCGGCGAGTTCGCCTTCGAGGCGCTTCCGGCCCTCGGCGGTGAGTTGAACGGAACGTTCGGTGCCCATAGTGCAAGGTCCTTTCCGGTCCGGCGACGTCGTTGGCGCGGGAGGGATGAACGACGGCGGGTGTCCGCGTCGCAAGGCGTAACACAAAGCCGGAGGCCAGAACCCCCGGCTGTTTTCGACGAACCTGGCCTGAGTATAGGCCGATTGCGCGGGGAAGTAAAACGAAAACGCCTAGCCATTGGTCACCTGATCGGGTCATCCGAGGCCTGGAGCGGGGCCGTGCGGCGAGTTGCCGCGTACGGACCCGGGCCAGGCC
>JACCYX010000086.1 GCA_013696265.1 Chloroflexia bacterium | reverse complement strand
CGCACACGCGGCGAGTGGGTTTGGGTAGCGGCGAGCGGGCCGCTGAGAGCAGTGCGGCGGCATGAGTGCCACATCGCTCTCGAATCGCACGGGAACTGTGTGACGAGACGTGTGGATGTCGCGTGGCCGCGTCCGGACCCTTCCGGATGGCACCCTTCGATTCTGAAGACACCACACATCAATCAATGCAATACCGGAAGAGTCTGGGACCGTTCGTCGGCCTCCACGGTTTGCGTGCCTGTGTCGTCAACGACACGACGTTGTGATGGGAGTCACCTCTTTTATGCCTACTTCTCTGTCTTTCAACCGTATTTTCGGACCGCATCTGTCCACCGAGTTCGGTGGCGCGGCCATTCTCGACCGTCCTGAAAACGCCGCCGCCATCGACGAGGTTGTCGCCACCGCGCCGGCCGAGTATCAGGGCGATGCCGAGACGGAAACCGCTCCGGCGCCCGACGAACCGATCGGCGTAACCTTTGCCGACCTGGGCCTGAGCGGCCCGCTGCTTGAGAGCATCACCTCGGTCGGGTACGAAATCCCGACTCCGATCCAGGAGCGCACGATCCCGGCGTTGCTCACTGGTCAGGACGTCATCGCCCAGGCCCAGACCGGGTCCGGCAAGACGGCGGCCTTCGGCCTGCCGATCATTGAAACCATCGAGTCCCGCCGCGGCGGCGTGCAGGCGTTGATCCTGTGCCCGACGCGCGAACTCGCGATCCAGGTTTCCGAGGCGCTCCACAAGTACGGGCGTCACAAGCGCGTGGAAACGCTGCCGATCTACGGCGGCCAGCCGTACGAGCGACAGTTGCGCGGTCTCCAGCGCGGCGTCGAAATCGTGGTCGGCACGCCAGGCCGGGTCATGGATCACATGCGCCGGGGCACGCTCCACCTCGATAACCTCAAGTTCTTCGTGCTCGACGAAGCCGACGAAATGCTCGACATGGGCTTCATCGACGACATCGAATGGATCCTGCAGCAGGTGCCGGGCGAGCGCCAGACCGCGCTCTTCTCCGCCACCATGCCGCCGCGAATCGCCGAGCTTGCCCGCAAGTACATGAAGGATCCGCAGCGGATCCAGATTCGCGGCAAGGAAATGACCGTTGCCGAAACCAACCAGGTCTACTACGAGATTCCGCGCCAGCGGAAGGTCGATGCGCTCACCCGCATCCTCGATGCCGAAGTGCCGAGCCCAGGGATCATTTTCTGCCGTACCAAGCACGGCGTGGACGAACTTGGCGAATCGCTGATGGCGCGCGGCTTCGCGGTAGAGACGCTCCACGGCGACCTCTCGCAGGTTCAGCGCGATCGCGTCATGCGCCGCTTCCGGGCGGGCCAGGCCGACATCCTGATCGCGACCGATGTGGCGGCCCGCGGTCTCGACATCGACAACGTCTCGCACGTCATCAACTTCGACATCCCGGAGAGCGTGGAAACCTACGTCCACCGGATCGGGCGCACGGGCCGGGCCGGCAAGACCGGTACCGCCATCACCCTCGTCACGCCGCGTGAGTCCCGGTGGATCCGCTCGATCGAGCGGTTCACCAAGGCCCGCGTCGAGCCGAAGCGGTTGCCCTCCGCCACCGATGTCAACGAGCGCCGGCGCGACGTGCTCAAGTCGCTAGTGCTGGAGGTGATGAAGGACGAGGATAGCTACAACGCCTACCTCCAGCCGATTCGCGACCTTGCCGAGGAGCACGAGGCGATCGACATCGCCGCCGCCGTGCTGAAGCTCTACGCGAACGAAACCGGCCGGTCCACGACCGAGGAGCAGAAGGACGACGATATCGCCACCTTCGGCGGCTCGACCGGAGGACGCAACGAAACCGGCATGGTCCGGCTTCAGATCGACATCGGCCGCAACTTCCATGTCCGGCCGCAGGACTTCGTCGGCGCGATCGCCAACGAAGCGAACATCCCGGGCCGCTCGATCGGCGCGATCGACATCCTCGATACTTACTCGTTCGTCGATGTTCCCGAGGATGCCGCGCAGCGGGTGATCGAGGCGCTCACCAACGCCTCGGTCAAGGGCAAGCCGGTCACGGTTGAAATCTCCAGCGAACCGGCGGCGTCCGGTCGCGGCGGCGGCGGCCGGGATCGCGGCCCACGACCAGCCCGCAGTGGCGGCGGTGGCGGTGGCTACCGCGGCGGTCGCCGCGAAGAGCGGCCGTATCGCCCGAGCGGTCCTGTTGGCCAGCGGCCCCAGGGCGGCGGCAACCACTACAGTGCCCGCCGAGACGAGGAAGGCCGGGGCGGTTCCCGTCACACCGGTGGCGGCCAGCGGTTCGACAGCCCGCGCCCGCCGCGCCGCGACCGGCCGTAAGGCTTGATGCGGCATTGCGCGGCCACGCTGGCCGTGCCAAGGACTTCGCGTAAACACGGAGCGAACCTGGTAGTGTCCCGAGCTTGCGAGGGATCAGTCTTTGCCCAGGTTCAGGGTCGGGATGAACTCGACCACTGTCAGGGATGGTTCGGCGTTGAACCAGGTACCATATGAGAGGCGTGACGCACACGCTACTGGGAGCGGCGGTGGTATTGCCCATCGCCGTTTCCCGTGAACCGGCGGTAGCGGCCGGCTGCCTCTGGCTCGGTATGGTCGGTGGCGGCCTGCCGGACTGGCTGGACCTCCGCAGCGACTTCAAAACGCAATTCCGACTCAAGCATCGCGGCGCATCCCACAGCCTTATCGTGCTGGTGGGGTGTGCCGCGTTGTTGTATCTGGGTCTCATCTCGCTTCAGGGGAGCCCGGCCGCGTTTGGCGGCACGGCCGTCGCGCCGAAAGACTCGACGGTGGCTGCCTGGGTGGCCGCCCTGGCCCTGGGGATCGGTTCGCACCTTGGCTCCGACGCCTGCACATTCGCCGGGATCAGGCCGCTCCTGCCGTTCTCGCAATGGAAGGTGTGGCTGCTGCCCCGTTTCCTGCGCAGCCGATCAGATGGCTACCTCGATACGGTGGTGCGGGTGCTGGCACTCGTTACGTTGGCGTTCGGGTTCGTCGTCTACGCTGGGCGCTGGATCGCACGTCCGTGATCGTGGCGCTGAGGTTGGCGGACACGAGAACGATGACCAGCCCGACGGTCGCCCCGCCGAGCGTGTCGGTGAACCAGTGCGCCCCGTGCCAGATCCGGGCGAAACCCGTGGCGGCGACACCGATCACCCAGAGCGCCAGCAACAGAACGCGCACCCAACGGCTCAGGGTTCGCCTGGCGACCATGAAGGCGAGCGTGCCCAACACCAGGGTCGCGGTCGTCGCGTGACCGCTGGGGAACCCGGTGCTGTCGAACACACTGGACTGTTCCACCTGCGCCAGTGACGGGCGCGGGCTGTCGAAGATCGCCTTCAGGTTGGTTGCCAGCAGGCGGAGAACGGCGGCGACGCCGAGAAACCAGGCGTCCCGCTCGCTCCTGAGCACGATCGCCGCGATGAATCCGATCGCCAGGCAACTCAGGCCCGTTTTCGTGCCCCCGAGGTGATCGCCAATCCAGCCCAGGAACCGTGCCCAGGACTGGTCGAAGCCCTGGAACGATTCGGATACCTGAAGGTCGAGTGTCAGGGTGTTCCCGCCCGCCGTCCATAGGGCAAGTCCGGTGAACGACAGTGCCAGGATCGCGATCACCCACCACGGGCTGGTGAACCGCGTCTCCGCGCTAGTCGTTTCCTGGCGCATGGTGCTCCGTTATGACCCCGTCGCCGTCAATGATCAGGGCCAGGTGCGCCATCCCGACGAACAGTCCGTGGTCGACCACGCCGGTGATCGCCTTCAGGTGGTTCGCTAGTCGGCCAGGATCGGCAATGCCGTCCGAATCGCAATCGACAACGTAGTGGCCGCCGTCGGTAACGAATGGAGACCCATCTTCAGCCAGTCGAAGGGATGGGGTCACCCCAAGCGCCTCCACCGAGCGCATCGTGTGGATGTGCCCGAACGGAACCACTTCTACCGGCAGGGGCAGGCGGGTTCCCAATTGGTCGACCAGTTTCTCGGCGGACGCGATGACGACGAACTGGTCGGCTCGTTCAGCGACGAGTTTTTCGTAGAGCAGCGCGCCCCCACGACCTTTCACCAGGTTGAGGTCAGGATCGATTTCGTCAGCCCCGTCGATGCCCACATCGAGAGACTGAACGTCGTTGAGTGCCAGGAGAGTGATTGAATAGTCCCTCGCCAGGTTTTTGGTGCGTTCGGACGTTGCGACGCCGGAGAAGTTCAGTCCTTCGCGAACGCGCTCGCCCAGTGCCACCAGCATTGCGTCGACGGTCGAGCCGGTGCCAAGGCCCACGATCGAATCGTGTTCGACCAACCGCGCCGCCCGCTCTCCTATTCGTTGCAGCCGTTGTGCGTCATCCATCCTGGGCGTTCCGGGCGAGTTGCGACGCGGCGGCCTCGTCGACGATCCAGGTCAAGTGGCCGTTGGCCGGGCGAATCGCCTGCGACGGCATGGCGTCGACATCGACCGGGCCGTCGAGCACCTTCGCCAGCATGCCGGCTTTGCCCTTCCCGCCGATCAGGAATGCGACCTTCAAGGCGGGGTTAATCAACGGCGGCGTGAACGTGAGCCGGGTGGCGTCCAGCTTGTCGACGTGGTGGCTGAGGACGAGCCGGTCGGTTTCGTGGACGGCGGCGGTGCCGGGAAAGAGCGAGGCGGTGTGGCCGTCGTCGCCCATGCCGAGCAGGATGAGGTCGAAGCGCGGGATGTCCGAATCCGCGGACACGGCGCGCAGGGTCCGTTCCATTGCCGCCGCCGAATTGTCTGGCGAAATGCCCTCGGTGGCGAAGGGATGGATGTGCTCGGTGTCGATGGGAGCCTGATCCAGGAAGCCGCGCATCGCTTCACCGGCGTTGCTTTGGGAATCGACAATCGGAACCCAGCGCTCGTCGCCCCAGAAAATCTCCAGGTGGTCCCAGGGGATGCGCTCGATCAGCGGCGCCCGCGCCAGCAGCTCGCCCATCTTCTTCGGCGTCGAGCCGCCCGAGAGGGCGATCAGCGCCCTGTGCCCGGCGGCTCTCGCTTCTTCGGCGCTGGTCAGCAGCAGATTTGCCGCCATGTTGGCGAGGGCGTCGCCGTCGGCAACGACCACCACGCTTCCGCGGTCGCCGTAGTCCAGAGTGCGTACCTTGTCGGTCATCGATGACGATCCTCTCGGAGATGCGGATGCCGCGTGCGGCGCGGTATGGATGTTGACGAATCGGACGCGATTAGGACGATCGACTCCATCGCCCTGCGCCCTACGGCAACAACCGGGTCGCGAAGGTGATCGCTTCCTCGAAGGTCCGGTCTCGCCCGAACCGCTGCAACTCCTCACCCAACATCTTCTCATTGGAGGGGCGCTTCGCATAGACCATCCGGCTCACGAGCGGCACGGTCCGGGTTTCGCTGCTGGTCACCATGTCGTCCGCGTCCGTCCGCTCGACCCGAAACGTCCCGGAGTGTTCCCCACTGGCTGTGATCTCGACGTGCCGGAGCGAGAACCGGGCGTGGGGACTCTTGTCCGGCAGCAGGCGAAGGCTGATTTCGCGGCTTCGGCCGTTGGCCGACGCCCGCAACGGAGCCGACCAGCCGCCAGCCCGCCGTTTCTCGAGCGGGTCCATGATCTCCCAGCCGAGGCGGCTGGCCAGCCAGCCGACGGTCAGCAGCGCCGAGGCGAATCCCGAAGAACCGTCTTCCCGCACGTCAGCGTACGAGATCGTCACTTCCTCGATCGCGGAGAGGCACTGCTGCACATCGGGCGGGTCGAAGAACTGCGCGATCAACTGCCGCCACGGCGCCAGCCGCAACCAGGCGAAATCGCCAATCCGCGGTGATGTTTCATCGTCCTCGTCGAGGAGGGCGCGCATCGCGGAAACCCCGGATGTATCGTTGCCAAGTTGCGCCGAGTCCACGATGACCCGGTCCACGATCTGCTGGAGGTCTTCGAAGAGCGGGTTGCGGACGAAGTCGTTGCCCGGCCACCACAGGAAATCTGGCAACTCGGCGGCGAGCAGCGGGGAAACGAGGCTGGCGAGATGACCCATCGCGTCGATCCCGGCCGTGATCGTGATCGTCTCGAACCGCAACGGCGGGGCGTCGGTGCCCGTGTGCTGCTCGATCAATTGCAGATGCACGTCGTAGGGGCCACCGCCTTCCGTCTCCCCGGCGGCGCGCGTGACGAGGATGATCGTGCGCGACGGCAGGAAGTCATGGAGGCGAGAAATGCTGGCGGTGATGAGGCCGGCGTCCCGCTCGTTGCGGGCGACCGCCAGCAGGTTGAGCGTGTTGGCCCGCATCAGCCCACCGCCGCCGAAGTTGGGTTCGGCCACCATCTCGCCGGACCCCTCACCCCCTTGGGGCGGACCGCCCAACTCCGACCAGAGCCGGTTCAGCTCGTCGTGAATCGCGCCGGTGTCGAGCGCATCGGTCTGGAACGATGTCGCGTGCACCGGAGTCTGTTCGGTACGGGAAAGCACGGCTGCGTCCTCCTTGGCGAGTGTTACGGGCGACGCCACTCGCGACGGTCGCGGCGCATCAGGGCATCGGCCTTGCTCGGGCCCCAGCTTCCGGATTCGTACGGATAGACCGGGGTCGGCAATTCGTCCCAGCCGTCCAGAATCGGTTGCATCAGCGTCCAGGCGGTTTCGACTTCGTCGCGGCGGGCGAAGAGGGTGGGATCGCCGAGCATCGCGTCGAGCAGCAAGCGCTCGTAGGCGTCGGGACCGGCCTCGCCGAAGGACGTGCCGTACAGGAAGTCCATCCGGACCGGGCGCAACTGGGTCGTTGGGCCCGGCACCTTGGCCGCGAACTTGAGGGCGATCCCTTCGTCCGGCTGGATCCGCATCGTGATCACGTTCGGCGTCAGGTCGAGATCGCCGATCGACTGGAACATCAGGTGCGGCACCTGCTTGAACTCGATGGCGATTTCCGTCACCCGGCGCGGCAGCCGTTTCCCGGTGCGCAGGTAAAACGGCACGCCGGCCCAGCGCCAGTTGTCGATGCCGAGTTCGACCGCCGCATAGGTCTCGGTCCGCGAGGCGGCGCGAACCCCCTTTTCGTCGCGGTAGGCGCCAACCTCTCGCCCGCCGACGAAACCGGCCTCGTACTGGCCGCGCACCGTCTTCTGGTTGACCTCCTCGCCCCTGGGCGGAACGACGGCCCGCAGCACCTTGACCTTCTCGTCGCGAAGGGCGTTGCCGTTGAAGAGGGCCGGCGGCTCCATCGCGATCACGGCCAGGAGCTGGAGGATGTGGCTCTGCATCA
>JACCYX010000073.1 GCA_013696265.1 Chloroflexia bacterium | reverse complement strand
GAGGCGGTGGACGGGCTCGTCGGGCACGATCCGCCGGACTGACGGCGACCAACCATCGTTGGGATAGCCGAGTGCATACCCACAGTGTCAGGGCCAGGGCATGCCCGAGCGGATTTCGCCGCAATAGAGCGGTTCTCGCGGGAGATGGGCCGGAACGGAGTAGGGTTGCCGTCCCGAGCTTGCGAGGGATCATCTCGGCCCGTTCCAACTGGCCAACCACCAACTCTTGTGATAACCGCTGTCGGTATCCGATGAATCATCCCTGGTAGCGGCGGCAGCGCAGCGATGCTTGTCTCTGCCCGGATGCACGGTCGAGATGAACTCGACTCTGGATCTGGGCAAAGAGGATCCCTCGCAAGCTCGGGACGCTACCGGCTGGACGCGGCGTCCAGCCGAAGACCGTATCAGGTATCCGAACTAGAGGCGCTGGTATTCCTCCAGGTCGAGGACGAAGACGGTGGCGGCGGCGGGCTGCGAGGCGCCGGAATCGGCGGGCGCGGCGCCGGAGCGGGCGTGGCCGCGAATCAGGTCCAGCACGCGGTCGACCTGGTCTTCGTCGGCGCCGATCATCAGGGTCGTGTTCCCCCGGCGCAGGAAGCCGCCGGTGCTGGCGAGCCGGGTGGCCCGGAATTCTTCCTCGAGCAAGGCATCGACCACGGCATCGGCATCTTCGTTCTGAACCACGCCAATGATGAGCTTCTTCATGCAATTCTCTCCAGAACGCGCGCTTCCGCTTCTCCGGATGCGGGAATCGTGTCGGATCATCCTACTTCATTTCGCACGGCCGAACATCCGTCACCGCGCGTGCTTCGCGGCCCACTGGCGGCTGTCGAGATACCCCTGCAGAATCACCGCCGCCGCGACGGCATCCACCTGGTGCTTCCGCTTCTCCCGCCGCGAGCCGCTGGCAATAAGATGCTTTTCCGCGATCGAGGTCGTCAGCCGCTCGTCCCAGTACTCGACCGGCAGACCGATGTCGCCGGCGATCGAATCGACGAACTCGCGGACATCCCGGGCTTGCGGTCCTTCCCGGCCAGACATCCCCACCGGCAAGCCGACGATCAGGCGCACCGCTCCCAGCCTCGTCACGTGATCGCGGATTTCCCGCCCCGATGTCGCGCCGCGCAGGACCATCGCGGCCGGGCTGGCGATGATGCCCATTTCATCGCTGATCGCGACCCCGATCCGCTTTCCGCCGATGTCGAGGCCCAGGAGCCGGCCCGGCTCCCTCACGATCCATCCTCCCCGGCGGCCGGGGTTGCGGCCGGTGTGCCCGGCTGGAGAGTGTCCGGGTTCGCGACCGCATCGGCGACCGAGACCGTGATCCGGCCCCCGCTCTGGGGCATGCGGTCGAACCACCACCCAGGTTCCCGGCTCATCGACCAACTCTCGAACGCCGGGACATTGCCCAGGATCGATTCGGCCCGGTCGGAGCCGGCGCCGGCGAGATCCTGGGAGAGTTGTCGCTCGGCAACGTCGTCGAAGATGGCCCGGACCGTCGCCGTCGCGCGCATCGTGTATTCGACCGAATTCGGGGATTCGGAGACGAGTTCCGGGTCCTCCAGGTCAACCGATTCGACCATCAACTCGTACCCCTCCGGCACCTGACCCGCCAGCGCCTCTTCATAGAACATGCGCGCCTGTTCCCGGACATTGGCGGCATCGTACTGGAGCCCCGTGGCGTCGACCGTGCCGCTCAGGGTCACGGTTTCCGAGACATCGCCCACCGCCTGCTCAGTGGCGAACTCGGGTTCCCCGACTTCGACCGCTGGCGCCAGGATCATCTGCCCGTCGGGAAGCTGGGCGGTCCAGTCCTCGGCGACGGCCCGGCGCAGGTCGCTCTCGACCTGCGTCTGGAGCGTGGCGAGATCTTCCTCGGCGACAACCGCGACCTCGACATCGCTGCCGCCGGTCATCTCTGACTCCCGGTTGGCGAAGTAGACCGGCTGATCGGCGATCTTGCCGCTCAGCTCGCCTGGGCCGAGGTTTCCCCCGGACCCGGCTTCCGTGGCCGTGACCGCCACCTGCGCTTCGCCGATCGTCGAGCCGTCGGCGCTGCCGGGGGGAACTTCAACCTCCTCACTCGTCACGAACCCGATGCCGGACGGCAGCGCGAGTTCGGTGCCGGCCGGAATCGTGACCGCCTCGGCCGAGGCGTTGCGGAGCGTGACTTGCCCCGAGGCCGTGCCGTCCGGCGTCACCTGGCGCCCCGTGGCCGGGACCGAGATGTCGAAGGGGACGGTGTCCGAAACCTCCTCGGCCTCGACCGCGAAGGCGGCGTCGATCGGAGCGTCAGCGCCGGGGCGGGTGACGCTGTAGAGCAGCTCCGTGCCAATCTGCCCTTGTCGCACGTTGGCCTCGACCGTCACCGCCGGCAGGTAGTACCAGGCGGCAATCCCCGCCACCAGCAGCAGGGCGACCACCACTGCCACGATTTGCCCGATCCGCTGGGCCCGCGCCGAGCCATCGTCATCGTCTTCGAGGTAGCTCAGCGAAACCAGCGTGGCGTCTTCAGAGAGCCCGACGTTGCCGTCGCGTTGCGCGGGTTCCGACACCATGCCCGGTTGGTACAGATCAGCGCGCCGCTTGCGGGAGACCGCGATCGGATCGTCGCCCGGATCGGCGTCGGCCATCTTCGCCGTGTGGCGGGCGCGGGCGGCGCGCCAGCCGCTGAACGACGGTGTCGAATCCATCTCGCGATCGGTGTGGCCGTTGTCGTCGGCGGCGGCGGCTGGCCGGTCGAAATCCGCGAGACCGAACATCGAGGCCAGTTGCAGGCGCAACGGATCGTCGGTCACCAGGTTCAGGCCGATTCCCGCCCGTTCGGCGGTATCCCGCAACGTACGGAACTCGGTCGCCGTGAGGAAGATCGGGCTGTGCTCCGGAATGTCCAGGGTCACCGATTGACCGCCGGCGGCGCGCAGCCGGTCGAGCACCGCCGGCAACGTATCGTTTTCGCTCACGGTCACCGTGGCCTGGGTTGTGCTTGCCGGTTTGTCAGTCATGAAGTCCAGTTACTAGTGAAGGGTTGGGGCGGAGACACGCTCCATCCCTCTCCGTGATTGCGTTACACGTTGGCGAACACGGCGCGAACCGTCTCCTCGACCGACGCCAGCGCCGCGTCGAGACCGGACGCATCCTTACCGCCGGCTTCCGCCAGCTCGGGCCGCCCGCCTCCCCGGCCATCAATGTGCGTGGCCGCCGCGCGAATGATATCCCCCGCGCGAACGCCCCGTCCGGCAATATCCGGCGTCACCATCGCCAACAGGCTCGGCTTGTCGTCAACCACCGTGCCCAGCACGATCACCCCGGAATGCAGGGAATCGCGCAGGCGATCCCCCAATTGTCGCAGACCGCCCTTGTCCTCGACCGAAACCCGGGCCGCCACCACCCTGACGCCGTCGACATCCTTCGCCTGGGAGACGAGATCGCCCGACCGGGCCCCGGCCACCTGACCGCGCAACCGTTCGATTTCCCGCTCCTGGGCGCGGTTTCGCTCCTGGAGCGCCCGGATCTGGACCGGCACGTCCGTCCAGCTCACCCGCAACTCGCGGCCCAGGTCCTCGACCAGCCGTTGCTGACCGAGCATCCGGTCGACCGCCGGTGTCCCGGTCAGCGCCTCGATCCGGCGCACGCCGGAGGCGACGCTGCCTTCCGACGTGATCACGAACGGACCGATCTCGCCCGTGTGGCGGAC
>JACCYX010000054.1 GCA_013696265.1 Chloroflexia bacterium | reverse complement strand
ACGATGAGGTCTTCCAGGTTCTGGGGTTTGGTGCGCCGCAGCATCTGGATCTGGGCCCGGCTTTCGACCTGGAAGACGCCAACCGTGTCGCCCGCCTGGATCATGCGGTAGACATCGGGGTCCGCGTAGTCGATCTGGCTCAGGTCGATGGCTTTACCGCCAGCATCATCGATCCGGCCGAGGCATTCCTCGACGAGCGAGAGCATGCCGAGGGCCAGGAAGTCGATCTTGATGAAGCCGGCATCGTCGCAGGAATCCTTGTCCCACTGGCAGATGTAGCGCCCGTCCATCGCGGCCGGCTGGATCGGCACGATCTCGTTGAGCGGGGTGGCCGAGATGATCATGCCGCCGACGTGCTGGGTGACGTGCCGGGGAAAGTGTTCGAGCTGTTTCGAGAGTTCGATCAGGAACGACCAGGGCGGTGACTGCGTGCGGGAAGCGTACTCCGGCAGCCGCGCCAGTTCCTGGCCGAGGCCGGCCGCGCCCCTCGGTTCGCTGAGCTTGGCGATGCGGTCGAGATCGGCCAGGGGCAGGCCGAGCGCCTTGCCGACATCGCGCACCGCGCTCCGCAGGCGATAGGTGGCGAAGGCGCAGACGAGCGCGGCGTGGTTGGCGCCGTAGACCTCGTAGACGCGCTCGATCATTTTCTCCCGGATTTCGCGGGGAAAGTCGATGTCGATATCCGGGATCGAGGGCAGTTCCTCGTTCAGGAAGCGGCCCACGTAGAGGTTGTGGGCGATGGGATCGATCGGCGAGAGTCCGATCAGGTAGCAGACGATCGAGCTGACGGCCGATCCCCGCCCCCGGCCGGGCGGCAGGTACTTGAGGGAGCCGGTGCGGTCCTTGCCCCGGAGTTCGGCGGCGATCTCCGTGCTGAGGCCGAGCAGGTCCCGGTAGATCAGGAAGAACCCGGAGAGCTTGAGCTTCGCGATCAGGCGCAACTCTTCCGAGAGGCGGTCGCGGGCGTGCTGGGTGGTGTCCGGGTACTTTTCGGCAAAGGCTTCCCAGCAGGTGCGCGCCAGGTAGGCATCCTGGGACTCGCCGCTGGCCTGGTGGTAGTCGGGGAATGTGTAGCCAAGATCCGTGGTCAGGTTGAACGTCGCGCAGCGATCGGCGATGAGTTGGGTGGAGCGGATCGCCTCTGGATACTCCGCGAAGATCCGTTCCATTTCCTCGGGCGAGCGGAGGTAGAACTCGGCGTTCGGCCGACGCTCGCGGTGACAGCCATCGAGCGTCGTCCGGTTCCTGATCGCGACGATCGTATCCTGCAAGCGATGACGGCTTTTATCGTGGTAGTGGACGTTTCCGGTCGCGACGTATCGGACGCCGTGCTGCTCCGCGATGCTGACGAGGTGGGCGATCCGGGGCGTGTCCCCAAACACGAAATTCTGCTGGAGTTCGACGAACACGTTGTCCCTGCCGAACCAGGCGAGGTACTGGTCGAGCACGCGTTTGGCGTCGGCGAAACAGCCCGCGTCGATCAGCCGGGCAAGCTGGCCGTTGCGGCACCCGGTGAGCAGGATCAGCCCCTCGGCGTAGTCACGCAGGTGGGAGAGGATGAGGTCCGACTCGTCATCGTCTGGGGGATCGTCGCCCTCGTCCAGCATGACCGGGAGGGGGGGCCGTCCATGATGGAGATTGGTGAGCAGCCGGCAGAGGTTGCCGTAGCCGGTCCGGGATTCGGCGAGCAGGGTCAGGTGCGAGCCGTCGGCCAGGGTGATTTCGGCGCCGGTGATCGGCGTGATGCCGGACGCGTCCGCCATCCGGGCAAACTCCATCGCGCCATGCACGCCATCGTGATCGGTGATCGCCAGCGATCGGTAGCCAAGCCGCAGCGCCTGGTTGACCAGGTCTTCCGGCAGGGAAGAGCCATCCAGGAACGAGAATGCGGTGTGGAGGTGGAGTTCGGTGTACATGGTGGTATCCGGCGCAGCCCGATGGTTCGCCGGATAGGCTCGTTCTCCCCTACGAAACGCCTAATGCCCATTGACCGGGGATGGACAACCAACATGGTCTCGTAGGGGCGGTACCGCCCCTACGATTTCCTGCAATGTGCATCAGGAGCTACGAGGTCGGTGATGAACGCCTGCCACCGAAATGTGCATCAAGCGTTACGAAGGAGTTCGGCCAGACACACCTTGGCCTCCCCTACGAAAGCCAGGTGTGCCTATCGCCCGGAGTCGTCCGCCCTAGTAGTCTTGCAGGAACCAGGCGTCGGCCGCGCGGTCGTGATAAACCGTGCGGCGGGTGCCATCGTCCAGCAGCAGGGCGAAATACTGGCGCGAGATCGGCTGCCGCCACCATTCGTCCTCAATGATCCAGGTGTCCTGAACGCGCTCGACCTGACGGGTTTGGCGATTGATGACGAGTGAGCGTGGTCGCTGTCCTTCGGCCGTCACCGCGATCGCGAGCGGTGCGTTCAGGGGTCGTAGGCGATCAGGGCGTGCCTGCGCTCGGGGATTCGGGACCATGGTTCAACCTCCACAATGTGATAGATGGGCGACAGGCCGTACCGGTGCTTGAGCTGGTGGATGGCGGCGGTCAACGGCGCGGCGGCTCGGGGACCCATCATTGAAAAGGCGCTCTGGCGGGCGACCTCGTTGACGATGCCGCTGAACTCGAGCGTGACCGTCTCGACCGGACCCGCCATCTCGATCGCCTGGAGCCGCAGGGTGAGGGCATGGATCACCCGCTCCCGGCCGCACGGTTCCTTCAGGGTCAGGGTCCGTTCCCACGAGCGGCGCTCGCCTTCGAGAATGGCGTGCAGGGTGACCTGGCGAACGTGCTTGCCGCGCAGCGCCGGTGTGCCGAAGGCCCGGGTCACCATCTGCCGCAAGCCGGTCATCAGCATCTCGCGGCTAACCGCCGGATCCGGCATCGCAAGTTCCTCGACCACGGATTGGGTGCGGGCCGGCGGGATGACCGGACGATTGTCCTGCCCGCGTGCCAGGTCCCAGGCCGCTCGTCCCGCCGGTCCGAACCGGGCGGCCACCTTGCGCGCCGGCAGTTTCGTGAATGCCCCCAGGGTCGGGATGCCGAGACGGTCCAGCTGGTGAATGACTTCGGGCGGGAGCGGCAGCCATTTGACTGGTGCTTCCGCCAGGAAAGCGGGAACATCTTCATCCGTGATCGTGCGGATCGAGCCCGCCCTGGCCACGCCGGCCGCTACCCGCGCCGTGAACTTGCCGGACGCCATCCCCGCCCGGGCCCGGAGGATGGGATTGGCGCACGCGATCAGGCGCTGGGCCGCGTGCGCATAGGTCCCGTAATGGCGCTCCAGCCCCGTGAGGTCGATGTACCAGCAGCCCGGTTCCCCCGCGTCGGGTTCGACGAGGGGACTGAGGTGCTCGAGCCGCTCCTGAATCCGCTGGCCGACCGTGCTCTCCCGGACGGGATCCGCCGCGAGTACGACGGCGGTTGGGCAGAGCGCGCTTGCCTCACGAAGGTTCATGCCGGGACGGATTCCCTTGTCGAGTGCTTCCGGCGTGGCGTCGAGCACGATGGCGCGGCCACTTTGTGGGTTGCTCAGCAGGAGCGGATGTCCATCCAGGTGCGGTGATTCGAGCAGGGCGATCCGTAGCGCGAAACAGGGGATGCGCAAACACACGATTGGCATGAGTCCCTCCCTCAACCCGGTGAGTGCCTGGCGATCCGGACGGACACAAGGTCCGCCCCTACACCGAGTGCGTCCAATCGCGGATCTGGCCCCACGCCAGATCCGCGATTCGCAAAACCACCGGCTTGTCAATCACGATAGTAGAACAAATGTTCTACTATCGCAAGTGCGTTTCGCGGAATTCCGCAACCACGTACACTTCGGACGCGAAACGCCATGACCGGCGTGAACCACACCGCATCGGCCACGCATGCTGGAGGCAACGACGAGTGACAGGCAGCAACGACACCGTGACCATTGCGCCACAGGTATCCGGCGAGGAGCGTCTCCAAACCGAGTCGCGGGCCCGGGGCGTGGCCCGGATCCTGGTTTCCGAGCGTCGAATCCAGGACGAGATCGCGGCGATGGCCGCCGAACTCGATGCCGAATATGGTGATGACCAGCCGCTGATGGTCGGGGTGCTGACTGGGGCCGTGGCGTTCATGGCCGACTTGATGAAGGCGATGACGATCCCCTTGCAGATCGATTTCATGGCGATCTCGAGCTACGGCGCCGCCACGAAATCATCCGGTGTCGTGCGTATCCTCAAGGATCTTAACGAGGAAATCGAAGGCCGGCGACTGATCGTGGTCGAGGACATCGTCGACAGCGGCCTGACGCTGCAGTACCTGCTGGAGATGCTGAAGGCGCGCCAACCGAAAGATATCCGGGTGGTGGCGCTCCTCAAGAAGGACAAGCCGGATGCCTTCGATGTCCAGGTTGACCGCGTGGGTTTCCACATCCCCGATGAGTTCGTGATCGGCTATGGCCTGGATTACGCCGGCCAGTACCGCAACCTCCCGTACGTCGCGGTGCTCGACCCGAGTGTCTATACGAGTTGAGCATTCCGGCCCAGCCATGTTGCATCGACATAATGGAAGCTCTATGCTGAAAGGAGACATGGATCGCCGCGAATGGTCATTGCCACGGTATCCTGTCCAGAACGGACCCGTCTGATTGCTATACTGAGCGTACATTTCCGTCCGGGGGATGATCCCGATCGTCCCTCCCCCAGATCGTTTCCCCTAGAATCCCGGAGGATTCCGGCATGCCCAATCGGAAGTGGCTGCGTAGCGGTTTTGTCTGGCTCTTGCTCCTGGTGGCCGTGAGCGTGCTCTGGTTCGCCTTTGCCGGGAACCGGCCTGACGCCCCAAGGGTCGATTTCAATACCTCGGTTATTGCCGATGTCAAGCGGGGCGAGGTTGAGCGGTTGATCGCCCAGGAGGGAAGCAGCGAAGTTCGGGT
>JACCYX010000031.1 GCA_013696265.1 Chloroflexia bacterium | reverse complement strand
CGGCGCGGGTGTGCCGATGTTCCGGGGCAACCCGGCCCGCACGGGAGAAATGCCCGGTCCTGGTCCCGATCCCGCGAATGGCGTCGAACTCCTCTGGAGCTTCGCCACGGGTGGGAGCGTGTGGTCTGCCCCGGCGGTGATCGACGATGTCGTCTATACCGGAAGCACCGATTCTAATGTCTACGCCCAGGACGCGGTTTCCAGCAGGGTCCTTTGGCGCTTCGTCACCGGCGGGAGCGTGTATTCCTCGCCGGCGGTGGTCGACGGCGTCGTCTACATCGGAAGCAGTGATTCCAACGTGTATGCACTGGACGCGGCCACCGGTGCCGAACGATGGCGCTTCGCCACCGGTGGAAGTGTCTTTTCCTCACCGGCGGTGGTCGACGGCGTCGTCCATGTCGGAGGTGAAGATTTCAACGTCTACGCGCTGGACGCGGTCTCCGGGAGTGAGCTGTGGCGCTTTGGCACCAACGATTATGTATACTCATCGCCGGCGGTCGTTGACGGCATCGTGTACGTCGGGAGTTGGGACGCGAACATCTACGCGCTGGACGCGGCCCTGGGCACCGAGGTATGGCGATTCGGAACCGATGAACCCGTGCGGTCATCGCCGGCGGTCGTCGAGGGGGTCCTCTACGTTGGCGGATACACCTCCAACGTCTACGCGCTGGACGCGGCCCTGGGCACCGAACGCTGGCGGTTCGCCACCGGTGGGCTGTGGTCATCGCCGGCGGTGGTCGATGGCGTCGTCTATGCCGGGAGTCTCGACTCCAATATCTATGCGCTGGACGCGGGATCCGGCAATGAACGGTGGCGTTTCGCGACGGCTACCGAGGTGTGGTCGTCGCCAGCGGTGGCAGCGGGAGTCATCTATACCGGGAGTGAAGATGCCAATGTCTACGCGCTCGACGCCGTTTCCGGGAGCGAGGTGTGGCGCGTGACCACGGGCTCCTGGGTGACGTCTTCGCCGGCGGTGGTCGATGGGGTCGTGTACGTCGGAAGTGGCGATACGTACGTCTACGCGATCGGTGCGCGCGGACTACGGCTGGAAGCCGGCGGGGTCGCCCGCGTGACGTCACCAACCAGCCTGCGCGGCGGTCCTGCTTCAACGGCGGTCGAGCGAGCCGAACTCTTGGCGGGCACGACGGTATCGATTACCGGCGAACCCGAAACTACGGACGAAATCGTCTGGTGGCCGGTGACTGTCGATGGGTCCGGCGATCAAGGCTGGGTTGACGAAACCGCCCTCGAACCGACGGAAAATGCCCCGGGTTAGCGGGATCGCCGAGCCGGGCAGACAAACGGGCCGAGACGAGCCTGGCAGCCCTACGTCGTCCGCTTCGCCTCGCGGGCCATGCGGTTGACGGCGGCGTCGAGGGCCGAGGCGAACTTCGAGCGGTCCTTCGGCGAAAAGGCGGAAGGCCCACCGGTGATGACGCCCATCTGGCGCAGCGTGGCGTTGAAGTCGCGCGAGGCAAGCGCGTCGCCAATCCGGTTCGGGTTGTACTCGCCGCCCCGGAAATCGAGGCAGCGAACGCCGTTTCCAATCGCCCGGCCCGCCAAGGGGATATCGGAGGTCAGCACCAGGTCGCCCTTCACCGCCCGCTCGGCGATCCAGTCGTCGGCGGCGTCGGGCGAACCCGGCACCACCACGGTCTCGGAGATCAACCCGGCGATCTCCGGCACCCGCAGCCAGGTGTTGGCGACTATCTTGAGCGGCATCCTGTACCGGGCCGCAACCTTGTAGACCTGATCCTTGACCGGGCAGGCGTCGGCATCGAGGTAGATTGTGGCGGGTTTGGGAGTGGGAGCGGTTCCCGAATCGCGGTTCGTCATCCTCCAAGCCTACAACGGAACCGGTCGCTCCAAAGTTCACACACCACGCTCGGAGATGTCACAGATTGGATACAATTGGATCTAGAATGACTTTATTGGCTATTTACGGATCGAGTAATGGCTATGGAGATCGCCAATGTTAACAACCGATACCATCGTCATCACGCCCGAACTCCTCAAGCTCATTGCCGAGGTCGACGAGTTCAAGGGTGCCTGGCGCGCTCTGGGCAATCTCGCGCCAGAACGCCTGTCCGGCCTTCGTCAGGTCGCCACCATCGAAAGCGTCGGGTCGTCGACGCGCATTGAGGGAAGTCGCCTGTCCGATCGCCAGGTCGAGCACTTGCTCTCAAACCTCCGTGTCGTCCCATTCTCAAGTCGTGACGAGCAGGAGGTCGTTGGCTATGCGCAGGTCATGGAACTGGTGTTCACCTCCTGGCGCGACATTCCCCTAACGGAAAATCATGTGCGCCAGCTTCACCGGGACCTGCTCGGCCACAGTAGCAAGGACGACTGGCACCGGGGCGCCTACAAGACGACTTCCAACAGTGTCGTTGCCCTCAACGATGAAGGGCGTCAGGTCGGTGTCGTGTTCGAAACCGCCTCCCCGTTCGACACGCCCCGGCTCATGGGCGAGCTGATCGCCTGGTACAACCAGGAGGACGCGGCGCGGACCTTCCATCCCATCCTGCTGATTGGCATTTTCGTCGTCGTATTCCTGGAGATTCATCCATTCCAGGATGGCAATGGACGACTGAGTCGCATCCTGACCACGCTTCTGCTGCTCCAGGCCGGATATGCCTATGTTCCCTCCAGTTCACTCGAACGTGTAATCGAGGATAACAAGGACCAGTATTATCTGGCGCAGCGCCAGACCCAGGGCACCATTCGCTCCGAATCCCCGAACTGGCAGCCGTGGCTCACGTTTTTCGTACGGGCAATTCAGCAACACATGGCGCGGCTGAGAACCAAGGTCGAACGCGAACGACTCCTTGCCGCGACCATGTCCGCACTGGAGGTACAGATACTCGCGCACATCCGGGATCATGGCCGCGCTTCGGTTGGTGAACTGGTCGTCGTCACCGGTGCGAATCGGAACACGGTCAAGGCTCATCTGCAATCGCTCGTTCGGCAGCGGCATCTGATTCTCCACGGCGCGGGCCGTGGGGCGTGGTACGGATTGCCATAGGGTGGGTCGGCCAGTTATCCCCGACCTTCGTCATACCGGTCGTGGCGGCGCCACCAGCCGCCGTCAGCATCTGATTGCGGCCAGCCGCCGGGCGAATCCTCCCACGCCTCCTGACGCCCGTACGGGGTGAGATCGAGGTACTGCAGGGCGCCGATGATCACCTCCACGCCGCGGCCGCCCGTCTGCCAAGTGTGGAAGACCCGGTCCCCATCGCGCAGGAAGATACTGATTCCGGAGTGCTCATCACCATCGACGGTGACGTGGAAATCTTCGTTGAAGGTCGTTCCGGCCGAGGAGTACCACGGCAAGTCCCAGCTCATCCGCTCCCGGTACCGAACCAGCTTCCCAATCGGCGCCCGCGACACCATGGCGAACGAGACGCCCCGCGCGTGCAGGTGCGCCAGCGGCCCCACGTGGTCGGCCATCATCGAGCAGCCTTCGCACCCCTCTTCCCAATCGGTGCCGAACATGAAGTGCTGGAGGATCAGTTGCGGCCGGCCATCGAAGAGGTCGAGCAGCGTTGCTGGACCATCTTGCCCCTCGAAGGTGTAGCCGACGTCGACCTCGACCATCGGCAGCCGTCGCCGCTGGGCGCTGACGGCATCCTTCAGGCGCATCAGCGCCTTCTCCTGATCGAGTAACCGCTTCCGTGCAACGGCCCATTCCTCGCGGCTCACGACTGGCGGCAGTCCCTGGGTCTTGGTAATCATCGCCATGATGTCCTCGTTTCCTATGGATCGACGGACCATCCGTCTCCAGGGTCACTTTAGGCCACGTGCGGCCAGGTGGCTACTTCTGGATTGCGCCGTCACGGCCGGCCGGTCCCGATTGCACATATCCTCGTGACACCATAGTATGACGTTGGGATTATCCCACCACTTCTTTGGATGGAGGATAAGCATATGGTGACCGTAACCGTCGATTCCAAGGGAAGACTCTCCATTCCGGCCGATGTGCGTGACGAACTGGGGATCGCCACCGGCGACGTGCTCTTCCTGGAGAGCGATCCCGAACACGCCGTCATCCATCTGGCGAAGGCCGAGAATCCGTTCGACGGCCTGGCCCGGCACGCCATCGAAGAGTACCGACAGGGACGAACGATCAGTCTTGAGGCATATGCGGCCAAGCACAATATCAACCTGACCGATGAGTGATCGGTACGGAATCGAACTGACCAGGAGGGCTGAAAAAGACCTGAACGCCTTCAAGCAAGACCGCGACCGGGTGGTTCGCGAAATCCAGACGCTCAAAGCAAATCCTCTTGCTGGCCACGCATTGAAGGGCACGCTGCGCGGCGCCCGGGCTTTGGAGTTCAATCTCAAAGGCGGAGGAGCGTATCGAGCGGTGTACACCATTGTCGATAACGAGCGGGTATGCATCGTTTTCGTGGTCGGATCGCACGAGAATATCTACAAGGTGGCGGAACGACGCTATGCGGCTTTGCTAAAAAGCATGGGATAGCTTCCAGCCGACATCGACGACGGTGCTTGCGAACAAACCTCCGCTGCTCATGTCGTCAACTTCTGGAAGTGTTGAAGTGAAGGAGTGTGACGATGCCTGTTTCCCATGACGAGGTCATGTCTCAATTGCCGCCAGAGCGCCGCGAACGAATCAAGGCTCGCGCCCAGGAATTGCTCGAAGAAGAGTTGACCCTGCGGGATCTGCGAGCAGTTCATAATTTGACGCAGACAAAGGTCGCCGAGATCCTGGGTGTTGAGCAGGATAGTGTCTCACGCATGGAACGCCGCGCAGACATGCTGATCTCAACCATGAGCAATTATGTTGAGGCGATGGGGGGAACGCTCCGGCTGATCGCGGAGTTCCCCAACCGTCGACCATACGCGGTCAAGCTCGGTGATTTGACTGAAGAAGGTCCCAAGGCTCGCAAACGACAATCAAGGCGACATAAAGCCGTTAGTTGATCAATATCCATCATAGACGCGGCCTACCGCACCGGGATGCCGGCGGCGACGGAGGGCAGGTCGCGGATGTCGATCTCCTCGTCCAGCGGCCATTCGCCAAGCCGCAGCGAGAGCACCTGGGAAACGCCGTCGCCGCCCATTGTGACGCCGTAGAGCGTGTCCGCGATCTCGACTGTGCCCCGGTTGTGGGTGATCACGATCGCCTGGGTCTCCGCCGCCAGCTTGCGTAGTTCGTCGCGGAAACGAACCACGTTCGACTCGTCGAGCGCGGCGTCGACCTCGTCCAGCAACACGAACGGCGTCGGGTTCACGCGCAGGATCGCGAAGAGCAGCGCCACCGCCGTCAGCGAACGCTCTCCGCCCGAGAGCAGCCCGAGGCTCTGCAACCGCTTGCCCGGCGGCTGGGCCACGATGTCGATTCCGCCAGGCGCCCCGGTTTCGTCGTCGGCCGTCAGTACCAGGCGCGCGGTGCCGCCCCCGAAGAGCACCGAGAAGGATTCCGTGAAGGCCCCGGAAACCTTCTCGAACGTCTCCTCGAAGCGGGCCTGCATCGTGCCGGTCAACTCCGCCAGCAGCACCCGGATCGCAACCGCCGCTTCCATCACGTCCTCGAGTTGCGTGGTGAGATGCACGACATGCGCCGATTCGCGCTCGTATTCCTCGATCACGTCGTCCCCGGCGTAGCCGACCCGGCGCAACCGCTCCCGCAAGCGTCCGATTTCCTTCTCGACCGCCTCGTGGTCGTCGCTGAGCACCCATTCCCCGGTCGTCTCGCCGCCAAGATCCCGATCGGGAAGGTCGATGAGGGCAGCCGGATCCGCCAGTCCCAGGTCGTCGACGATCCGCTGGTGGATCGTGGCGAGTTCCGAGCGGGCTCGCTCGACGGCGAGGCTGCCCTGGGTCAGGCCACGCTCGCGCTCGACCAGTTCCTGGCGGGCATGCTCGATCCGGAATTCGAGGTCGCTCGCCATCGCTTCGGTCCGCGCCAGCGTTTCCGCCAGGGACGTTCGTTCCCGCTCGGCTGCGGATCGCGCCGTTTCCAGGCTGGTCACCTCGCGTTCGAGCCGCTCCCGCTGCCCGGCCAGCGCGTTCCGCTCGCCTTCAAGCTCGGACACGCGCCGGGCGCGGAGGGACATCTCTTCGGCCAGCCCGAACCGTTGCGAGGTGAGCGCGGTCACGCGGCGGCCCTCGGCCCGGAGCCGTTCCTCCAACGCCGCCAGTTCCTGCTGGGATGCCGCAAGTTGGCCATCGGCCACGCTGGCGGTCTCGCGCAGCCGGGTCAGGGCGGCCTGGCCGGCCTCGTGCCGTTCGCGCAGGTCGGCCAACCGCCGGAGCGCCTCCTCCCGCTCCCCCTCGACGGAGCGCAGCTCGGCATCCTGTCGCTCGCGGTGCTGCCGGGCGGCGACGGTCCGGTTGTCAGTGACCTCTTGCTGTTTCCGGAGATCCCGTAACCAGGCGGTGAGCCGGGCCCGCTGCCCGCCACGCTCGCCGCGCTGGGCAAGCAGGCCCGCCCGTTCGGATTCGATCCCGGTGCGCTCGCCGGCCAGTTGCTGGCCCTTCCGGGTTGCTTCAGCGTGGCGCTCGCTGGCTTCGTCACGGCGGCGTTCAAGCCGC
>JACCYX010000028.1 GCA_013696265.1 Chloroflexia bacterium | reverse complement strand
CCTGAATCCGCGCCATCTCCAGGTCGTAGGCTTGCTGCAGGTTGAGCCAGACTGTTGGGGAAGTGCCGAGCCAGCGGGATAGCCGCAAGGCCGTGTCGGCCGTGATGGCTCGCCGGCCGCGCAGGATCTCCGAAATCCGGTTCGGGGAGATTCCCAACGCACTCGCCAGTTGACGCCCGCTCATATTGAGTTCCACAAGCACGTCCTCAGCGAGGATCTCGCCGGGATGAATTGGCCTGCGTTCGCGCAATTGCATACGCTCGCCTTTCTGGATGGCGTTCTTTCGGGTTCAGTGATAGTCGATGATCTCGATTTCGAACGCCTGACCCAACGCATCGTCCCAAACAAAACAGATGCGCCACTGATTGTTGATGCGGATCGACCATTGCCCGTGGCGATCACCCTGAAGCCGTTCGAGCCGCCACCCTGGCATCAGGCCCACATCCCGAAGCGATGCAGAGGCGAGCAAGAACTGAAGGCGCCCCTCCGCTTTGCGCTCAATGGCCGCGAACGCCGGAACTCGACCGCCGCCAGCGAAGCGTTCCGTTCGCCGGTCCGAAAATTTCCGAGGCATAACGACCCCTTGTCAATGATTCGACGCTCATCATGCATATCTCTCGTGCCTTGATGGTGTCGAACCGGGGCCATCCCGACTCTCCTCGCCCATGCCATCCCAAACAATGTACCGCATACCGGGACAAAGAGCAATAGGTTGCGAATATGATGCGACAGGGCGACTTGTCGTCACCGCCAGCCCAGCGTATTCAACGTATCCAGTGGGCCGGCCGGCCCGCGCAAGATTTCTCGACTGCGCTCGAAGTGACGTGGGTGTTGACTGCCACCACGTTCGTGCGCCTGATCCGGAAGTCATGGGCCGAATGCCGCGCTGATAAGCGTGCACTTACACCACGTCAACGGCTATACTCAAGGAAGTGTCGTGGTCGCGTCCCTCGATACCTCGAAAGCCCCGGCCGGAATCTCTTCCGGCCGGGGCTTTCACGTTCTGGTGGCGCCAACACGCGCGGTGGCCTTTCGCCAGCCGGAATGGCGCCATTCCCCACCAACTACGTAGTTTTCTGAATCTCGAATACGCGATTTTACGCATTCCTCCCGGCTGGCCAGGGCGCACAATGCTATCGAAGCTTCCGAACTCGCCCAGACAGGCACCGCGCGGGATTGGGGGCAGGCATCCATTCAGCATCGTTTCGTTGAAGAAGGATCGACACGTGCACCCAAGGTTCAAGGCAGGGCTGGGGCTCTTCATCACACTGGTCCTGGCGTCGGTGGCGTTCCTGATGAGCGCCGCCGCGACACCGCTGACCGCGCCGAAGGAAAGCGCCTGTCCAGAGCAGGCGGAGTTGCGGCCGGTCGTGATCGAGGTGCCAGCGAACGGCGCGGTCAGTTTCGGGATCGCCGACCTGGCGCCGTCCGCCGTCAACGCCTTGACGTGCGTGGAGATGGCCGCGATCGAGGCGTCATCGTTCGTGGCGCACGCGTCGGAAGGCGTTGTCGCGGTCGTCCCCGGCCCGCAACTGGCGATGGCCGGCTGGACGGGCAGGGGTGTGTTGGACACGACGCAGCGTTTCGAGTTCACCCCGAAGCCGGGTTTCAGCGGTGTCTCCCAGGGTTGGGAATTCGCGATCTACACCACGAATGGCGCCGGCGAACGGATCCGGATCGGCGCCGTCATGGCGACCTTCCAGGTGAAGAACATCGTGCCCGTGGCGAACGACGATGCGGTCACGGTTGATCCCCATGCTGGTGGATTCGCGGTCGGCGCCGATTACGGAGTGCTGGCCAACGATGTCGACGCCAACGGCGATTCGCTGGTCGTCCACTCCTGCGGTGTGACCTCGTTTCCGTGGGGGTCGGTGGAGATCCACCATGACGGGTCGTACCAAGTGACGGTCAACGATCCAGACCTGACCGGGACCGAGCAGGTCCGGTACATCGTCTGGGATCAGGAAGGCTCGACCGCCAGCGCCGACACCGGTATCCTGACCCTGACCTTCGCGGATGGGACTGCAGCCCACGACGATGCCGATCGCCAAGCCGGCAGAATAGGCCACGACGCGCCGTAGGGCGGGAGCGTTGCCAGGTCAGAACAATTCGGGGTGGAGGAAGCGGGCGAGGGCACCGATCACGGCGTCGCGAAAGACTCCTTCACGAGTCAGGATATCGTTAGTGAGCAGCCCGATTAGGCCGTTGGCTTGCTTGCTATTCGTCTTTCCGAAAACGACATCGTTAGCTGCCCCAAGTTCCATTCCTTGCCGCACCAGCTCCATCGACGGTAACGGCACTGGGCGAAACATCGAGCTGGATACGCCTTCCAGTCCCACGGTGTCGACGATCACGACCCAGCCTGTGCTGAACCAGATCCCGTCGATCTCTTCCAGGCCGCTTTCGATGCCAACCCCATAGTCGGCCTGGAGGACATCCCGCGCCAACACCGCGCGATTGCGGGCGCCACGGACGCTTTCGATATTGCTCATCGGCTGGTCCGGGACGCCGGATCGGACCGGGCAGCCGTCGCACCGCCAATCTTCCCCGGGCCAGACAGCCGCGAAGCCCGCTGACGCCGCGGCGATCTTGACTGGATTCAGGGAACCAACCGCGATGCGCACAGGAAATCCCCACCGCGAAACGTGACAGGAACAGCGGCAGACCGGGCCTCCTTGCGTCTACGGCGCCGCGTAGAGCAGTTCGTCGGAAACCGGCACCAGGCCGCCGAGCACGTCGTGACCGTTGGGCGGCATGAATCCCCACAGGCCCCCGGTCGAACCGCCTTCGGCGACGTGGATCGCTTCGTCACCCTCTTCCTCGCCCTCATCCACCAGGTATTGGGCCAGGTTGTCGGCGATCGCCGCTTCCTCGCTCGTGGTCGCGAGCGTGTAGACGACGAAGAGATACCGCCCTTCCTGGACGAGGATGAAGCGCAGGTGCGTTTCCTGGTCGGGTGTCGTGGTCATGAGCGTGGCGGCCGAGGCCACGTCGCCGAGATCGCTGACCGGCTCGTCGGCCACGGTCGGCGTGCCGCCCTGGGCCATGGCGAGCAACTGGGCGCCAAGCCCGGCCTGGAACGTGTCATAGCCGGTCCGGGCGTTGGCGTCGGTGTCGAACCGGACGACCATCGCGCTCAGCACGGTGACGCCCCCTTCGACATCCTCCGGTTGGAGATCGGGCGTGGAGGCCATCATGGCCGCGATGTCGAGACCCCAGGTGCGGTCGACGGCGGCCTCGATTCCCGCGAAGGTGTCGATCGGGGGGATTTCACCGGCGGTTGGGGTCTGCGCGGCGGCCGGCAACGCGGGCAGCAGGACGAAGATCGCGATCGTGAGGATGGTCAGCCGACGTAACACGCTCATGGATGGTCCCTTCCGATCGGATCGGGCAGATGGTGAGGTGGTCGTCACCACACCATCCAGCCTACCCCACCGTGCCACTGCTTGCCATCGCGGAGGTGGCGGACGACGGCGCGTTCGAGCGTGGTCCGCTGGGGCAGCTCGTCGAGCGGCCGGTCCGGTGTGCGGAAGACGAACTCCAGCGTGGGGCGGTTGTTGGGCTCCGGGCGATAGGCTGTCCGGAAGCGTTGCTGGAAGCGGAGGATGTTGGAGGTTTCCGGCAGGTACTCTCCAAGCTGGTCGTCCAGCAGCCACGAGTGGCAGAGGGCGAGGGCAGGCGACTCCTCAGGGAAGTGTCTGCGGAAGAAGGGCCGGGCCGCGTCGAACGAGTTGTCGCAGGCTTCGGGCGACATCGGCCCCATATGGCCCGGAATGTGGACGGAAATCACGGGATCCCCCTTCTCACATGGGAATCCGCCCATCTGGATGCCCCGGCTCGTGCTGGTGCCGAGGCGGCCGCGTTCGAATTGCAACCGGCCGATCTGGAAGATCATCCCCCGGGCGTGGAGCATCAGCCAATCCGCGCCGGACATGCCGTGGGGGCCATGCTGGTCCCGGTGGATGAGGAAATGACGCCCGACATCGGCGAGCGTCGCCAAGGTGATGTCTTCCGGGATGCCGCGTCGCCGGTGCAGGGCGCACATGTGGGGCAGCATCGCGACGTAGACGAAGGCGTAGAAGTATCGGCCGATCTCGCCGAACGTTTCTGGCAGCTTCGGGAACGCTGGAGGCCAACTGACGGTATCCATGTGAAGCAGCAGAGATTGCACGCACCGCTCGCCAAGCCAGTTGAGATCGGGATCGTTGACGACGTGAGAGCGCAGCCGGACGAGGGTTTCGATGTCGTCCTCGGGGATATCCAGGTCATGGAGCGCGGCGAGGAGCGCCGCGCCATCCGGCAAAATCATTGGCACGGCGGGCGAACCGGTGCCGTCGAGGTGGTCCAGCCAGGCGGCGGTCGCCTCGTTCGATCTCAGGATGGAGATGTATGCTGGTTGGTTCATGGATGATTGCATGGAAACCAGTCGTGTAGAGGAGGGCTAGCGAGCCGCGAGGCCGTTCGACGCGACGGTATCTTGCTCGCGTATGCCCTCCCGCCGCGTTTGCAACGGCCAGTCCGTTGGCCGTTCGCGAGTCCCGTTGCTACATCGGGTTCGGGTGGACCGGGCATCACGGGAGGGTCCCACGCTGCGCTCTGGACAGGCGCCCACGGGCCAGGAACTCGTTGCGGAGAATTCCTTTATGGCCCGTTAGCCCTCCCCTACGACAACGGCGGCCACGGGCATCGCCGTAGGCGGCCCTGCCCTTGGAGCGTATCAGTCGGCGGCTCTGGCCGTGTCAGCCTCCGCGGCGGCGCGTTTCGGTGACCACCGGTGATTGGGATGGATCCGCGAGGCCAGGACTTCGGCGATGTGCCGGGTCGAGCGCCCGGTGAAGTGCTCGATCTGCTGCCGGCAGGAAACCCCGGCCACGCTGAGCTGGACGTCCATCGAGGTTTCCTCGATCGCCGGGAAGAGGCGCTCCTCCCCGATCTTTTGCGAGACCTCGTAGTGCTCGGCCTCGTAGCCGAACGAGCCGGCCATGCCGCAGCAGCCGGCCCCGCTCTCGGTCGGGCGGCAACCGGCGGCGCCGAGGATCGCCATCGAGGGACCCACGCCGATGAGCGCCTTCTGGTGGCAATGGCCGTGGAAGAAAACCTCCGGCCCGGTACTGTCCTTCCAGGTGATGCCGAGGTCGCCGGTCCCTTCCAGCTTCGCCAGGAACTCGTCGATCATGAACGAGTTCTCGCCCAGTGCCGCGACATCCGGGTCGTGCGGCAGCAGGTCCTTGTACTCGTCGCGCAGGGTCAGGATGCAGCTCGGTTCGGTGCCGATGATCGGGATGCCCCGCTTCGCGTAGGGCGCGAGCACGCTCACGTTGCGCCGCGCCGACTTGCGGGCGGCGTCGATCAGGCCCTTGGAAAGCATCGGCCGCCCGCAGCAGGCGCGCCGCTCCTCGACGATCACCTCGTAGCCCGCCGCCTCCAGCAGCTTGACCGCCGCGAGGCCAATCCGTGGGTAGTTGTAGGTCGCAAAGGTGTCGTGGAAGTAGACGATCTTGCCGCGCGTGACGTTCGGGACCGGCGTGTGCTTCCGGTAGCGATGCCAGCGATGGACGAAGGTGTTGCGCACGAATGGCGAAAGCTTGCGTTCGCGGTGAACACCCATCAGGGCCATCCCCGGCTTGCCGAGCGGGGTGCGCAGGGCAAGGTTCGCCAGCGGGGCGACCGGGGCCGCGATCTTCGAGACGGTGTGGATGTGACCCATCAGCCGGGCGCGCAGCGGCGTTCCGTGCTTGTCGTAATAATGGGCCAGGAACTCGGTCTTGATCTTGGCCATGTCGACGCTGGAAGGACACTCGGTCTTGCACGCCTTGCAGGAGAGGCAGAGGTCGAGCGTCTCGTAGGTCTTCTTGTTGGCGAAGTCGGAAGGCTTCAGGATCTCCCCGGCCAGCGCGTTGCGCAGGGCGTTGGCCCGGCCCCGGGTCGTGTCGTTCTCGTCCTTTGTCGCCATGTAGGAGGGGCACATCGTCCCCGCCTGGAGTTTGCGGCAGACGGCAGCGCCGTTGCACATCTCGACGGCCCCGATGAAGCCACCCTCGGCCGAGAAATCGAGCTTGGTCTTGATCTCCATGGGCCGGTACTTCGGCCCATAGCGCAGGTTCTCAGTCATCGATGGCGCGTCGACGACCTTGCCGGGGTTCATCAGGCCCTGAGGGTCGAAGATGCCCTTGAACTCCCGCATCGCGGCGTAGAGGTCCGTGCCGAAGATCACCTCGTTCAGTTCCGAGCGCTGGAGGCCGTCGCCGTGCTCACCGCTCATCACACCCCCAAAGCGGTGGGCGAGTTCGGCGGCGGCGTGGGCCATCTCCTCCATCGCCTCGACCCCGGCGATCTCCTTCAGGTTGATCAGGGGCCGGATGTGGAGGCAGCCAGCCGAGGCGTGGGCGTAGTAGGCGGCGGTCGTGTCGTATTTCGCCACCATCTCCTGGACGGCGGCCACGAAGGCCGGCAGGTGCTCGACCGGCACCGAGACATCCTCGATCACGGGGATCGGCTTGGCGTCGCCGCGCACGCTCATCAACAGGCCGAGGCCCGCCTTGCGCACCGACCAGACGTTGGCCTGCCGCTTCGGATCGAGCAGCACCTGGGGATCCGTGCCGAGCCGGACGTTCCGTTGCCGCAGGTGCGCCGTCAGGTGGTCGCACTTGCGCCGGACATCGTCCTCGTCCCGTCCGTAATACTCGACGGCGAGGATGCCGGCCGGATCGCCTTCGATGAACGCGATCTGGGTCGAGTAGAGCGGTTGCTGGCGTGTGAGGTTGATCAGCATCCGGTCCATCAGCTCGATCGCCGAGGGCTCGGTTTCGAGGATGATCGAGGTCGCGTCCATCGCCTCGATCAGGTCGTCGAATTGCAACAGGACCAGCCCGGTCCGGGGCGGGATGTCGACGAGGCCGAGCGTGGCCTGCAGCACCGTCGCCAGCGTGCCTTCGGACGATGCGATCAGGCGGGCCGGGTTGAACTCGTCGTCCGGTTTCAGGAACTGGTCCAGCGAGTAGCCGGTGGCACGCCGCCAGTGCGGCGGGAAACCGGCGGCAATCACGTCGCGGCGCTCCTCGCGGAAGGCGAGCAGCTTCTTCAGCAGCCGGCCATAGGGGTCGTCGGTGCCGGCCCGTTTCGTGAACTCCTCGACCGTGCCGGGCCCGAGGTCGATCCGCCCGCCGCCCGCCAGCTGGACGCGGACGTTCGAGACGTGGTCGGCGGTCATGCCGTAGAGCACCGAGTGGGCGCCGGCCGAGTTGTTGCCGATCACGCCGCCGATCGTGGCCCGGTTCGACGAGGATGGATCGGGTCCGAACATCAAGCCGTGGGCCTTCACCTGCCGATTGAGCATGTCCAGGTTGATGCCGGGTTCGACCGTTACCGAGCGCCGTTCCGGATGGAAGGCGAGCACCCGGTTGAGGTACTTCGACATGTCGATCACGAGCGCCGCGCCAACCGTCTGCCCGGCCAGCGACGAGCCCCCGCCGCGCGGCAGGATCGGCACCCCGTGGCTGGCGGCGATCTCGATCGCCGCGATCACGTCGTCGGACGAGCGGGGAACGACGACCCCGATCGGTTCGATTTCGTAGTTCGACGCATCAGTGGCGTAGAGCATGCGGCTGACATCGTCGAACCGCACCTCTCCCTCGATCCGGGCCGAGAGTTCGGCCTCGAGCACGCTGGCCGTTTCGAAGGCGGCCTTGCGGGCGCGCTGTTCGGCGGAGACGGGACCGGGGAGGGGAGGTGGCGCGGTCGGGGCGGCCGGTGGGGCGCCACTGGCGGTTGCGGATCGGCGAACGGAGTGCATTGGCCGAAGCTCCTTGGTTCGGGAAGCGGTGAGGCGGCGAGGCGCCTCCATGCCTGATCGGGTATCGAGTGTAGCACCGGCGGTTCGGCTACGGGCGGACCGGGGTGGGACGGGATGCCGGTGACCGGGGAAACTCGCTAAGATAGACGGAGAACAGGGTAACGCGGCCCGGCATGGGTATGAATGAAGGCGGATTGCGGCATGGAATGGATCTGGCTGATCGTGGTGCTGGTCGTGCTGATCGGGGTGTTTGGGTACGCTGGTTACCTCTATATGAGGGAAGCGGGGAACAAGGCGCCGCAACTCTGGCTGACCGGGTCGCAAAAGATCCGCCAGTCCATTGCCCAGCGAGCGGCGCCAGGGCAGGATACGGCACCCCTCCCCGAGGCTGGCGCGGCGGTTGCCCCTGCCCTTTCGCCACGACAGATCGCTCCCCGGAACCTGGCGCTGGCGTTGGACGACGAGGCGCTGCGCGAACTCCGGGAAGAGTTTCAGCACGAACTGCGGCAGGCGGTTGGGCGCTCCCGCGAGTTCGACGCTCGGCTGACCCGGATCGAGGCTGGTTCGGACGAATCGCCGCGCCTGTCGGCCCAGGTGGCCGAGGAAATCGCCGGTGTCCGCGAGCAGCACCGGCTGGAGATCGAGCGGCTTCAGTCCTCCATGTCATCGATCCGGGAGCGGGCCGGTTCCTACGGCGAACGCCGGGGCGAGGCGCTCGCGGAACTCTACGGGTGCCTCGCCCGCGTCGAAGCGGCCCTCGCCGCCGTCGTCAACCCGATGTTGCTGCCGGGGGAACCGCTCACGATCCCGCGTGAGTTGCCGGCCGAGGCGCTGGTTTGGAAGAACTGGGGCGATGTCGGCGACCGTGCCTACGGGCTCGGCAACGTCTTCAACGAGAACCGGTTGCTGCTCGACGGGACGACCGGCGACGAGATCGCGGCGTTCATCGCCACCCTGCGGCAGGGCCTGACCGGGTCGGTCTACCCCAACGTCCGGATCGCGAATCCGGGCGCCGACCAGCTCGCCCAGATGCGGTCCGGGCTCGAAGCGATCGTGGCGGAACTGCCGAAAGTGCGGCGCACGATCGAAGGCGCCTACCGAGACGACCCGGCGTAGACGCGGAGGCTGTCTCTGCCCTGCTCCAGGGCCGAGATAAACTCGACCACTACCAGTTTCGTTGAGAAATGACACGAGGTCGGTATGATATGACCACGACCACCACCAAGCCTGACCTGAGCGACGAGGCCATCAAGAACGGCTCCGGCAAGACCTGGGCCGAGTGGGTCGAGATTCTCGATGCCTGGGGCGCGGCGGAAAAACCGCACAAGGAGATCGCCTGGTACGTCGCCGACCTCGGCGTCGATGGCTGGTGGGCGCAAGGCGTCACGGTCGGCTACGAGCGGATCAAGGGCTTGCGGGAACATGGCCAGCGGCGAGACGGTCAGTTCGAAGGTAGCGCAAGCAAGACGTTCGCTGTTCCGGTGGAGCGCCTCTGCGCCGCCTGGACGGACGAGTCCGAACGGGACCGGTGGCTGGAACCAGGAACGCTGACGATGCGGACGGCCCAGGCGGGGCGGTCGGCGCGGTTCGACCTCGCGGATGGCGGCATCCTCGCCCTCTGGTTCACGGACAAGGGACCGGAGAAATCCTCGGTGGCGCTCCAGCTCGACAAGCTGCCTTCGAAAGCCGCCGCCGACGCCTTCCGCGAGATGTGGAAAGCGCGCCTCGCCGATCTCGCCACGCATCTCAAAGGGTAAACGCGAGCTGATTTGAGTCGCCGTCGATCTTAACAGTGTCTCCATCGCTCGTTACCCACTCCCTGATCGTCATTTCGAGCAA
>JACCYX010000543.1 GCA_013696265.1 Chloroflexia bacterium | reverse complement strand
AGGCGTCTGGCATGCCCTGCATCTCGTCGCCCTTCTTCATCATCCCGGCGATGTCATGCTCACCCTTGTTGAGCATGATGTAGTGGCCATAGTCCTCGCCCATGTCAGTGGCGCTCCAGCCGAAGAGTGCGCTATAGAATGCGCTGGCCCGGTCCGGATCGGATGTTGAGAGGTCCATCCAGATAGGCGCGTCGTACGTTACATTCTCAACCTTGGGCATCGCTTGGCTCCTTAACTAACTGACTGCATTTCAACGCACCGGAACATGTCGACCCTGGGCGCGGGGCCGACTCTCCTCACGGTAGCCCGGTTCGAATTGGAATGCTTCTTCGGAATTGCTCTCTCACCCTCCGCACATGGTGGCCACCATTGAGCGGCCGCCGCCGCTACCGAACGGCGACCTCGAGGTGGCTGGCGTCGGTCACGGTCTCGACCGTCCACCCATCGCCGTCGTGAACGAGCGTCGTCCGGGCAGTGTTGAGGATGATCGTGATCCCGCTGCCGTGCTCACCGCCAGACACCGAGGTGAGCACCGCGTTGATGAGTCCGCCGTGGCAGACCACCAGCACCCGCTTCCCGGCGTGTCGTTCCACGACCCGGCCGAGGGCCGCCATCGCCCGGTCGGCCATCACGTCCCACGGCTCGAGTCCGGGCCACTCCGGACCAGCCCACCTGGCCTCGCGCTCTTCGAGCGTGAGACCTTCCGCTTCACCGTACCCGCGTTCACGCAGATCGGAGTCGTCCTCGATCTCGCCGAGCCCGAGCGCGGTGGCAATTGCCCCGGCGGTTGTGCGGGCGCGGACCAGCGGGCTGCTCACGATCGCGTCCCACTCCTCGCCGGCAATCGCCCGCGCCACGACCTCGGCCTGTTCGAGGCCAAGGGCGTTAAGCGGGATGTCGGCCCAGCCCTGGTAGCGACGGGTGTAATTCCAATCGGTTTCGCCATGCCGGACGAGGCAAATGGTGGTGGGCATGTCAGTGGACAAGGGGAGAATCCTCATGGGGCGATACAGGCGGACACTAGGCTCGCGGTGGTTAGCCTTCCAGCAGCTCGATCGCCGCGTCGAGGCGACGCGCCACTCGATCCTGCCCGATCGCCGCCAACGTGTCAAACAGGCCCGGCGACTGGGTACGGCCCGTGGCCGCGACCCGGATCGGCATGAAGAGCTGGCCCGCCTTGACCCCCAGCTCGTCGGCCAGCGCCCGGAGCCGAGCCTCGGTGGCGTCGTGGCTGGCGAGGTCGATCTCCGGCAGCACCTCGCGGAACGCCTTGAGCATCCCCAGCGCCGCCGCGGGCTCGACCCTCTTCGGCATGAGCAGGGCCGAGTCGTACGGATGAAGTTCGTCAGCCAGAAAATACGACATCAGGTCCGGGGCTTCGGTCAGGTGCCGGATCCGGTCCTTGAGCAACCCGGCGGCGACCAGCACCTGCCCGTACGTCGGGTGCGTCGCGTCATGGGGTCCCTCCTCGATCGTGCCCGCCGCGATCAGGAAGGGGAGGCAACGCACCGCTAGATCCTCGACCGTCAGGTGGTGGTTGATCCACTGCTGGTTCAGCCAGTCGAGCTTGTCCCGATCGAAGGTGCTGGGAGCGGCGCTCACCCGCTCGATCGTGAAGTGCTCCAGAAGGTCGGCCATCGTGAAGAACTCAGTCTTGCCGTCCAGGCTCCAGCCAAGGAGCGCCAGGTAGTTCAGCAGGGCCTCGGGCAGATAGCCCCGCTCCCGAAAATCGGCGAGCGCGGCGCTGCCGTCGCGCTTGGAAAGCTTGCCGCCGTTGGGCGAGAGGATCAGCGGCATGTGGGCGAAGATCGGCATCTCGTAACCCAGCGCCTCGTAGAGCTGGACGTGAATCGGCGCGGTCGGGATCCACTCCGGGCCGCGCGTGACGTGGGTGATGTCCATCTCATGATCGTCGACCACGACCGCGAGGTGGTAGGTGGGGTAGCCGTCCGACTTGAGAAGGACGAGATCCTCGATCTTGTCGTTCTGGAAGACGATCTCGCCGCGCAGGAGATCGACGAATCGGGTTTCTCCTTCGAGCGGCATCAAGATCCGCACCACGAACGTCTCGCCAGCATCGAGTTTCGCCTGAATCTCGTCCGCGCCGAGGTTGCGGCAGTGGCGGTCGTAACCGGGCGGCAGGTTGCGCTTGACCTGGTCGTCGCGCACCCGCTGGAGGCGTTCCGGCGTGCAGAAGCAGCGGTAGGCGTGACCGTTGGCCAGCAACTGGTCGGCCGCCTCGCGATAGTGGTGCTGGCGCTCGCTCTGGACATACGGGGCGTACGGCCCGCCGATGTCCGGACCCTCGTCCCACTCCAGGCCGAGCCACGCGAGCCCGTCCATCAGCCCCTCGGCGGAGCCTTCGACGAACCGCTTCTGGTCGGTATCCTCGATCCGGAGGATGAACTTCCCGCCCTTGCCGGCGCGCCGGGCCTGGCCGTGGGCAAAGAGCACGTTGTACATCACGAGCCGGCTACCGCCGATGTGCAGGGAGCCTGTGGGACTGGGCGCGAAACGGACTCGAACCTCGGCAAGGTCGAGGGGAAGGGCCGCGGCGGCGCGGGCATCAGGCGAGTGAAAGTCGGTCATGCGGAGACAATCCTTGCGGTACGTCAGGGCGTCTTTCTCCTGACGTGGAATGGTAGCCAGTGTCGATGGGGCGGGGGAAGGATTCCGATCGCGGATCGGATCGTGTCAACACGGAAGTATACCGCCTCGAACGTGGGCTTCCTTGCCGCCTGGTTCCGGCACTCCTCGCAAGGGCGGCGGTCCAAACCTCACCTATGCCAGCGACGGATCGCCCACCGATTCCCGCCAGGCATGGAGCTCCTCTTCCAGCCTCCGGCGGATTGTCGCGTAGGCCGGGTCTTCGGCCAGGTTGGCCATTTCCCAGGGATCGTCCTGCAGGTCGAAGAGTTGCATGCGGTCGCTGCCTGGAGAAGTCCCATTGACCGAATTCCCATCCGCCGAGCCACGATAGACGATCAGCTTGTATCGCTCGTCACGGTAGCTGCGCTGGCTGTACTCGTAGGCCGCGCCGTGACGATCGCGCGCGGCCCGCACCCGTCCGTCAGCCGCGACCAGGGACGCCCCCTCTCCCGCCGGATCGGGGTTGAGTCCGGCCAGTGCCCGGATCGTGGCCGTGGTGTCCCCGTGCCAGACGAGCCCGCCGCACGTCTCCCCACACGGCACATTTGGACCGGCCACGATCAGCGGCACGCGGAGGCTGTGCTCGTAGAGGTTCTGCTTGCCCATCAGCCCATGCTGGCCGATCGCCAGGCCGTGATCGCCGGTGTAGATCACCACGGTATCGTCCGAAAGGCCGGTGGCGTCGAGCGCCGCCACGATCCTTCCCACGGTGTGGTCGAGGTGGGCGATCATCCCGTAGTAATCGGCGATGTGCTGGCGCACGTCCGAAGCCGAACGAGGTTTTTCGGCCAGCAATTCGTCGCGAACATTCATGTCTCCATTGTCGAACGGATGCTCCGTCCGGAAGTTTGGCGGCAGCACCACGTCGTCCGCATCGACCTCCCAACCCCGCGGCGGGGTGCGGGGATCGTGCGGCGCGGTGAAGGCGACGTAGAGCAGGAAGGGGTCATCCCCGTGATCGGCTTCGATGAAGCGGATCGCGGCGTCGCCGAAGAGGT
>JACCYX010000515.1 GCA_013696265.1 Chloroflexia bacterium | reverse complement strand
GAACCGGGTCGGCATGCGTGGCGACGAGGTGCTCGACAAGCACCCGCACCAGTTGAGCGGCGGGCAGCGGCAGCGCATGATGATTGCCCGCGCCTGGCTCCTGAAACCCAGCCTGATCGTGGCCGACGAACCGGTCTCCATGGTCGACGCCTCGCTCCGGGCGATGATCCTGGACATCATGCTCCGGATGAAGAACGAGCAGAACATCTCGTTCCTGTACATCACGCACGATCTCAGCACCGCCTACCAGGTTGGCGATGACATCTGCATCCTCCACAAAGGCGAGATCGTCGAACGCGGCGACGCCCAGGAGGTGATCGACAACCCGCGGCACGACTATTCCCGGCTCTTGATCGGTTCCATTCCCGTACCCGATCCAAATGTGAAGTGGGACACCAGGTTGACCCTGCCCATGGAAGACTGACCGGCGGCAACGGCGACTCGCGGTGTTTGCGCCGTGGACAACGATGCGGAGGGCTATTGATGAAGCGCGCGCGAGAATATCTCGGGTGCCAGTTATGGGTTGAACCCGACGATTCGCCAGAGCGGGTCGACGAGTTGGTTGCGGCGGCGGCCGAGAGTGGTCTCGGCTGGCTGCGCGTGTTCCTGATGTGGCCGTGGATCGAGCGCGACCCCGGCGTTTGGGACTTCGGCGTCTTCGATGCGGTGTTCGACGCGGCGGCCCGGCACGACATTCGCATCAAGGCGACGTTGACCGCGAACTCCGGACCGTGGCACATTGGCACACCGTCGATGCTGCACTCCCACACCGGGTTCCTCCGGCCTGACCAGCGCGAGCCGATGCGGCGCTACATTCGCGCCTGCGTCGAGCGCTATCGCGGGCACCCCGCCCTCGGCCAGTGGATTCTCTGGAACGAGCCGACCGGCGGCCACGAGCGCACCGACGAAGCGCTCGCCCATTGGCGTCGATGGTTGCCAGGCCACTACGGCGGCGACATCGACCGGCTCAACCGGCGCTGGCTGACCGGCTACCGGACCTTCGCTGAAATCCCGTTCCCGGAAGAAATTCCATACGCGGCACATCGCGGTCACGTCTGGACCAGCTATGGACCCTGGCTGGACGAGTGGCGAGCCCGCGCCGCCTGGCTGATCGAGGAACTGACGTGGGTGCGCGACGCGGTGCGGGAGATCGATCCCGACACCGAAACCTGCGTCAATCCGACGGCCGTCCTCAAGAACCAGGCGGAATCCGGGACCGATCTCGATGGCATCGGCGGCGTCGTGGACACGATTGGCGCGACCTATCATCCCGCCTGGGGATTTACATTCGCCCATCGCTCGCAATTTCCCGCCCTGATGGCCGCCGGCGTCCGCTTGCAAGCCTCGCTCCCATCGGTGCGAGACGTCGAAGTGACCGAAGTCCAGTCGGGAAACACGCTGAACTCGTCGCACCGCCCGTGCGACGTCAGCACCGGCGAGATCGCCCGCTTCTTCCTGTCCGGCCTGGCGGCCGGGGCGTCGTCGGTGACCGGCTGGTGCCTCAATGTGCGCAGCCACGACTTCGAAGCGGGCGACTGGGGGTTGCTGGACGATATGGACCGGCCAAGCGAACGGAGCCGCATGATCCGGCACGTTCACGACCGGCTGTCCGCCGCGTTCGAGCACACCGGCTCCTGGCGCCAGGCCCCGCCACGCGCGTGGGTGGTCATGGACCCGCGAGCGCAGGCGATCGAGTGGATCGAGGCCACCGGCCGCGCGGTTGTGCCGGGCCGGCTCGCCAACGATGGCGCGCACGGGGCGGCATTGCTGGCCGTCGCGCTGATGCAACAGGGCGTGTCGACAACGCTGACGCCCATGGACAACCTGCCTGACCAAGCGCCGGAGGGCGGGCTCATCGTGCTCTCGCATGTCGTCGGCTGGGACACCGCCTCAGCCGAACGTCTCCTCCAGTTCGTCGACTCGGGCGGGACACTCCTGCTCGACGCCACGAGCGGCCGCAAGAACCTGGACAGCACGCTCCACCGGCCCTGGCCGGGCGGGCTCGCGGAAACCCTGGGATTCCGCGCCACGGGGCTCAGGAC
>JACCYX010000488.1 GCA_013696265.1 Chloroflexia bacterium | reverse complement strand
CCACGGCTCGCGGCCAACTGCCTGATGCGTGCTGGTTTCGTCATACCAGCTGGACGGTCCCAGGAACGGGGCGAGATACGCGATCGGCAGCCCTCCGCGACGAACTTTGGGGCCACCGCCAGATGGTCTCACATGGCGCAGGCCGTTTGACCAATTCGCCGGGATCGCGACAATCATCCGAAGGCGATCGTGATCGAGGCAGGGGCCGGCATGGCGGGACGGGAAGCGCAAACGGACATCCTCATCGTTGGGGCCGGGGTGGGCGGCGTGGCTGGCGCCCTGGCCGCCCTCAAGCTCGGCAAGCGGGTGATCCTGACCGAGGAGACGGACTGGATTGGCGGCCAACTGACCTCCCAGGCCGTGCCGCCGGACGAGCACCCCTGGATCGAGTCGCACGGCTGCACCGCCTCGTACCGGGAGTTCCGCGAGCGGGTGCGCGGCTGGTACCGGAGGAACTACCCGCTCCTGCCCCGGCACAGCCACGATCCCCGGCTCAACCCCGGCGGCGGCTGGGTCAGCCAGCTCTGCCACGAACCGCGCGTGGCGCTGGCCGTGCTTGGCGACATGCTCGCGCCCTGGCTCGCCAGCGGCCAACTCACGCTCTGGGAAGAGACGATTCCGGTCGCGGTCGAAACCAGCGGTGACCGGTTCGCGTCGGTGACGCTCCACCACCTCCGGTCCGGTGACGAAACCGTGGTCGCCGCGCCATGCGTGCTCGACGCGACCGAACTCGGGGATCTGCTCGCCTTCGGCAATGTGGAGCACGTGATCGGGGCCGAAGGCCAGGACGCGACCGATGAGCTGCACGCGCCACCGGTGGCCAATCCGCTGGACCAGCAGGCGATCTCCTGGTGCTTCGCGATCGACCACCTCGCGGGCGAGAACCACACGATCGCCAAACCGGACCAGTACGACTTCTGGAAGGGGTACCAGGCCGATTTCTGGCCGGGTCCGCAGCTGGGCTGGAAGGACATCGATCCCGAAACCCTCCAGGCGCGGGAGATAGCCATCTTCAAGGCCCCCGTCGAAGGCGATCCGCCGCACGATTTCTGGCACTACCGGCGCATCCTCGACAAGGCGAAGTATCCCGAAGGCTCCTTCGCCAGCGACATCACGCTTGTGAACTGGCCGCAAATCGACTACTGGCTCGGGCCGTTGCTGGGCGTCGACGACGAGGCACGCTCCCGGCACCTGGAGGGGGCGCGGCAATTGAGCCTTTCCCTTCTCTCCTGGATGCAGACCGCGGCGCCCCGTCACGACGGCGGGTACGGCTATCCTGGCCTGCGCTTGCGGAGCGACATCACCGGCACGAAGCACGGCCTGGCGAAGGCGGTCTACATCCGCGAGAGCCGCCGGATCGAGGCCGAGTTCACGGTGCTGGAGGGGCACGTCGGGGTCGAGCAGCGAGGTGCACAGATCGGCGCCGACACGTTTTACGATAGCGTGGGAGTCGGCTCCTACCGGATCGACCTCCATCCCTCCACCGCCTTGCGGACGTATGTGGACATCAGTTCGTGGCCATTCCAGATCCCGCTTGGCGCACTGATACCCCAGCGGGTCGCGAACCTGCTGCCGGCCAACAAGAACCTGGGTACCACCCACATCACCAACGGCTGCTACCGGCTGCACCCGGTGGAATGGAACATCGGCGAGGCGGCCGGGGCGCTGGCCTCCTGGAGCCTCACCATCGGCGAATCGCCCCGGGCGATCCGGAACACGCCGGAACGCCTGGCCGATTTCCAGCGCCTGCTGGTGGGCAAACTCGGATTCGAACTCGACTGGCCGTCGATCCGGCCGCGGTAGCTGAGGCATGCGTTCAAACGGGCCGAGACACGCGGTCGGCAACCCTACGTGTCCGCGCGCTCGTCGATGATTGCCTCGGCCTCGATCTCGACCTTCCAACGCGGGTCGAGCAAGCCGGTGACGACCACCATCGTCGCCGCCGGACGCACATCGGCGAAGACCGCGCCGTGCGAACGGCCCACCGCCTCGGCGTGCACCGCATCCGTTATGTACATTCGGGTACGGACAACATCGGCTGGTTCGGCTCCGGCCTCCCGAAGCGCGGTCACGATGATCTCCAGGCAGCGCCTTGCCTGCACCTCTGGATTGGGATCGCACGAGCCGTCGGGCCAGATCGGCGCCGTTCCAGCCACCACTACCCGCGACCCGGCGCGCACGGCCCGGCTGAACCCGAACAATGCCTCGTACGGCGATCCGCTCGCCACCCGCTGACGTTCCGACGTCATGCTCTTCCTCTCACATGATGCATTACGCGCCTCACTGGCCTCGCGTCGTGTGGTCGATGCACGCCCGCACTCAATCGTCATGTCGAGCGCAAGCGAGACATCCCCCGCGCAGCGAAGCGATAGCGGTATCGTGGCTCCGGCCAGGGTGTACCGGCTATCACCGCGCTGCGCCGGGGGATGTCGCTCCGCTGCGCGTCGCTGCCTCGCAAGCTCGGAATGGCAATGTGTTAAAGGCGCAACATAGGGCCAGGCAAAGAAGGACGGCAAGAGAGGGCGCCAGATTGCATCGGTCCGCGCCATCAATCACCGGGCATCCAGGGCGGTTCCAGCCATTCGATCGCGACCCTGGGCGCGACGTGGATCGCCGTGAGTTTCAGCACGTCCGGACCGGCGTTGACGAACGAGTGCGGTATCCCGGCCGGAATCAGCACCACCTGGCCGGGGTCGGCCTCGACCACCGTGCCGTCGATCGTGAACGCCGCGTGCCCCTGGCCGATCGTGAACGCCTCGTCGTAGTCGTGGCGGTGCAACGCCGGCCCCTCGCCGGGCTGGAGTTCGGCCAGCATCAGGGAAACACCCGGAAACCCGTGTCCCGCGCCATTGAAGATGGACGCCCGGCTCCCCGCCGGTCCGACGGGAAAGACGGGCATGTCGTCGGATTCGATCAGGTGATTCATGGCCGTTGCTCCGTGCTGGCGTGGCGACTACCTCCATCACGATAGGGCATGGCACGCCAGCCGGGCATCGGCAAGACCACGTAATTTCGAGGTGTCCAGATGGTCGCGGAACGGCGGCTTTCGCCGGGGCGGTCACTCGCCCTCGACTTCCTGGATCTGCGCCAGCACCGGCTCCTTTTCGGTGTTCAGGATTTCCGTCGTCTCGGCCCAGGCATCGGCCGCTGGTACGTTGTTGACCAGAATCTGCTCCCAGCCCTGGCCAATGTACTGGGCCCCGTTCGGCACGGCGACCATGACCGCGTCTACCTGGTCGACCTGTTCAAGTTGATCGACCGCGGTCTTCGAGTTCGGGTTTTCGGCGAAGAAGGCCTGCATCGATTCGCTGTCGCGCGCCGAGATCCGGACCGGCATGTAGCCGGTCGTCTGCGCCCAATAGGTGGTGACCTCGGTGCTGGTGCAGTATTCGATGAACTTGAACCCGGCCTGCTGGACTTCTTCTGGAGAGGTGTTGAGCAAAGCCAGGCCAGACCCGCCGGTGCAGCAGCCGAAGGTGTATTCGGCCGGCAGGAAGGCCGTCGTGAACGGAAACTCGGCGGTCGCCGTCAGGTTGCCGAGCCCGCCGGTCGAGGCGAAGGTGGCAACGGTCGTTCCGTTCAGGAAGTCCTGGTTTGGATCGGCGACTGCCGAGGCCACGCCAGACTGGACGAGGTTACGCATCGCTTCGCCAGCCTCGACGGCACCTTCTTCGGTGAGCAGGATATTCAACTCGTCATCGGAATAGGCGCCGTTGAAACCCCAGACCGTTCCCTGGAGGAACCACGAACCGTACCCGGCGGCACTGCCGAAGGCGAACGCCCGCTCGGCGCCCGACCCATCGATCAGGTCTTGTCCGGCTTCCTGGAGGCTGCTCCACTTGGCATAGACCTCACCGGTGAGGCCGGCCGCTTCCACCATCCCGGTGTTGTAGTAGAGCAACGGCGTTGAACGGGCGAACGGAATCGCGTACTGCCCGCCATTGCGCTGGTATTCGTTGAAGAGGATCGGCACGTAATCCGCGGCGTTCGTTTCCTCGGTGATGAAGGTATTGAGATCGACAATTGCGTTGGCGAGGTAGAACCGGAACCACCAGGCCTCGGAGAAGAGCACCATGTCTGGCACGTCGCCCGTTTGCAAGCCGGTGATCAGGCCCTGAGCGATCGCCTCGTAGCTTTCCTGGGGTGTGGCCACCACTTCGATGTCCGCTTGCGAGGCGTTGAAATCGGCGATCAACTTGTTTTGGGCATCGCCATTCACCCCGCTCCCAAACGAGGTCCAGTACTGCACCTGCACCCGTGAACCACCGTCCTGGATCACGGCAGGCACCGCGAAGACCGCACTCGGTTTGGCCAGGCCAACCAGCCCTGCCCCGGCGGCCATGCCCGTGCCTTGACCGATGAGTGAACGTCGTGACATTCGGTTCTGCCGCATGATGTGCCTCCCTTTTCGCAACGATCGACGCACACGATCACCGATCAGGTGACCGGTGCCACGAGCGTATTCTGACGTAGCGGCCCTCAATGAATATGATGTGAATTGTTAAACACTGACAGCATACGTGGCGATGGGGCATCAGGCAATGCAATACCGCGTGGCGTACCACGCGCATGCCAGTGATCCCGACGGGTGCGGATACTATCGCGGGAAATACGGAACGCACGATGGACCACGGCGATGCCGTTTGCGCGAACCACGGGTCGGGCGTCGAACGTGAATACGCAATCTTGCCCATGCGCCGCCTTGGACGCTCCGGCATGATGAGGGTGACACCTGAACGGGAACCATGTGGTGCTGGTTCTCGTTCAGGTTTTTGGCGTCCTGTTCGAGGGCGTTCCCGTTCAGGAGAGAGCACCAATGTCGTCCATTCGTTCCCGTTGGCGGGCGCTTGCCGCGTTGCTGGCGGTTTGTTCGCTCGCGCTCATGTCATTCGTCCCTGCCCAAACCCTGGCTCAATCCAGCACCGCACCGGGCGGTCACGCCCAGGTCATCGCCCAGGGTGTCGACCTGATGCCGCGCGTTCCGGTGGCCTGGCGGATCACGGCCTCCGAAGCCGCGCCGCTGGACGAAGGCGAGTTCTTCGATCGCACGCTCGGGTTCGCGGTGGGCGAGGGTGATCCCTTCCTGGTCACCGATGGCGAGAGCGAGGCGTTGACCCTGCTCCTTGAGGGGCAAGCGTCGTTCCACCCCGAAGGCGCCAGCGAGCGCCGGTCGAGCACCGACGATTCGGCGGTCGACTACCTCAACATCGAACTGATCGTCGCCGACGCCGTGGATACCGACGAGTCCCTCGGCAGTTCCAGCCTGGTCTTCGCCGGCGATGAGTTCGAGGCGCCGCGGGGATACCGGGACCTCCGGCTGACGCGCGACGTGCTGGCACCGTCCGAGGAACACGAGCTTGCCGGGAGCGGCGATGCCCCCTCCCTGCTCTTCGTGACCGCCGGGGCGCTCCAGGTCGCGGATGCCGACGGCGACGTCACGGAACTGGGGTCCGGGGACGCGCTCCAGGTCACCGGCGATGCCGAACTGCTGGCCGGGGCGGACGACGGCGCCACCTGGCTCCTGGCTTCGATCGGCGATGAGGTCGAGCTTCCCGAAGCGGCGCCCGCCGCCACATCGGATCCAGATGCCGAAACCGGCACCCTGGAACTCCGGCTCGAAGCCTGTCCCGACAGCCTCGACGCCGACTGCACACCCGTCACGAACCGGGACGTGACCGTGCCGGCCTTCCACCTTGTCGAAGACGAGGACAACTGGATCATCCCGGACCGGGCCGACCTGAGCGACGATGACACGGTCCTCACCTACGACAACCTCCCGGCGGGCGACTACGTGACGATGCCGGACAACGAGGCGGTCCCTGGCGTCACGATCGACGGCGCGACGTGGGACAACGACCTGGACGGGTGGACCTTCGAGGTCGAGGCCGACGAAACCACGGTTCTCACGCTGCGGGTCATCGTCGATGACCGGGGCGATACCGGCTCCCTGCTGGTGACGCTCTACGATTGCCCGGCGGGCAGTGATCCGGAGAACGATCCATCGTCGTGCGAACTGAACGCGGAGCCGTGGGACGTGTCGGTCGCGAATATCGGCCAGACGGAGACGACCGAGTGGACCCTGGCCAGCGATGCCCTGGACCTGGGCGACAGCCAGTACTGGTTCGAGCTGCTGCCGGCGACCTCGCTCACCTTCTACCCGGACGGCGCGCGCGAGGTGGGCACCAGCGATGTCGTCGTCACCGGCGACCCGTACGTGCTCGGCAACCTGTGGACGATCGACATTCCCTACCACGGCGCGGGCGAGGCAATGCTCTATCATGTGGAGCCGGGTGAGGAGCCAGCGGACACCGGCTCGCTCTTCTTCGCCGAACTCATCTGCCCGGCGGGAACCGACGGCTCCGATCTCTCCCCGTGCCAGAACGCCGGCGAGCCGTGGGACATCCTGTTCGAGAACGTGGATACCGGCGAAACCTACTCCGCCTTCGCCGATGCCGAACCGGAGATGCAGGGGCAGTTCTCTTTCCCGGCGCTCCCGGCCGGCACCTACACGATGTATGGGGCCAACCCGTCGGACGACGGCCTGGTCTACCTCGACGGCGATGTCGAAACCGGCGGCGATTGGCCCACGGTGACGATCTCCGGTGGCGGCGAGCATATTCTTTATGTCTACTTCGTGCCGCCTGGCGGATCCGACGTCCCGGACGCGCCCGCTGGTGGGACCGGCTCGCTCGTGATCTACCAGTCCGACTGCCCGTACGGCGTCGATCCCTCGGTCGACACCAGCGCCTGCGCCACGTCGGTCGACCCGTGGGAGGTGACGGTTACCAACGATGCGACCGGGAACTCATGGTCCCTGTTGTTCGAGGGCGTGGCCTACGACACCGGCACGTATGTGCTGGAGGCGCTGCCGGCCGGGTCGTACAGCATCAGCGTCGGCTCCAACGAGAACTGGGCACTTTACTACCCGTCCACCACCGATGTGTCGGCTGACGATGAGACCTACGTGACGATCTACAGCGTGGACCTGCGGGCGCCGTAAACACTCACCGGCAACTTTCGCGCTATTACAACGAGAGTAGGGGCGGACCCCGGTCGCAAAGCGAATCTCCGCGACGACGCCCAAGGTGTCCGCCCGGATGGTGGCGAATGGCGGGATCGGACTTGCCGCGAACCGGGCGGACACCCCTGCACCCCGGCTGGCCAGGTGTCATTCATGCCGGGGGTACCGCCCCTACGAGACGGGTGATGCACATTGCTTAGGGATTCGCGTTTTTTGGATCGTGTAGGGGAGGGCTAGCGAGCCATCAAGCCATACCACGCGAGGACACGCGGCTCGCGTATGCCCTCCCGCAATGCGCCGCGATCGGGATCGGCCCCTTTCGGCGACCGGAACCGTGGTTCGTCGCCTCGCTGCCACCGCCGAAACCAGGCGGGAGGGTCCCACGCTGCGCTCTGGACAGGCGCCCACGGGCCAAGACCTCATTGCGGAGATGGCCTCAATGGCCCGTTAGCCCTCCCCTACGAGATGGTGTCAAGCGTGCGTTGCTGAAATGTGCATTAGGCGTTACGAGTGCTGTCCGATCACCGTCTATCCGAATTTTGTATCAGCGGTCAATGAGCGCGATCCCGATCTCCTGTACGAGGCACAATGTTTCATTCATTGCGCTACACCGGGGCGGCGATTTCGTTCGCCTCGTCCATGTTGGCGCTGTGGACCGCTTCGGCCAGGAACCCGTAGCGGGCGATGGCCGCGATCTGCCCGCTTTCGATGGTGAACATGGTGGCTACCGTCTGGCTGCCGGTTTCGGCGCCCGTGTCGGGATCGTGCCAGGTGGCGGCCTGCTCGACGACCACGGTGTCGCCGGCGCGGAACCAGCGTTGGGGCGTCATCGTGATGCTGGCCCGGCCGACCCACTCCTCAAGCAAGTGCTTGCCTTCACCGGAGCCTCGCGGTCCGCCGACGCGCACGTTGTCCGTCGCAAGGTCGAGCAGGGCACCGGCGTTGCGGTCATTGAGATGGTCGTGAAAGGCCTGGACCACGGCTACCGGGTCGAGTTGACGCATAAATGTTCCCTCTGTCGCGAACCGAACCGATCTCCACGGCAACGATGGTACACGCCGGAACCGGAGGACGCCTGGCCATTCGCCCGGTCCACATGGATGGGCGGGCGTGGCTACACTTCACGGAGCATGGACCGTATCACCCTCGCCCACGGAGTTTCCCGCCGATGATCATCACCCGGCCTGAAGAGTTTTCCGGTTTGCGGCGGGCAAACGCGGCCACCACCCGTTTGCTCCACGAACTCGAAGCCCTGGCCAGGCCGGGGCTGCCGACGAAGGCCCTGGACGACTACGCCCGTGCCGCCATCCGCAAGCTCGGCGGCGAACCGGTGTTCGAGACCCAGAACGGCTTTCCGGGCGCGATCAACACCAACCGCAACGATATCGTGGTGCACGGCATCCCGGGCGATGAACTCCTCGTCGCGGGCGACATCCTGACCATCGACGCCGGCATGCTCCTCGGCGGCTTCGCGGGCGACGCCGCCACCACCTTCACCATCGGCCCGGCCTCGAAGGCGCAACAGGCGCTGATGGATGCGACATGGCTGGCGATGACCACCGCGATCGAAGCCGCCAGGACCGGCAACACGGTCGGTGACGTGAGCTGGGCGATGCAATCGGTGGCGGAGTCGCACGGCTACAACGTGGCGCGTGGCTTCTGCGGTCACGGTCTCGGCCGCCGCTGCTGGGAAGATCCGCAAGTACCGTTCGCCGGCGACCCGGGTACGGGTCCGAAGCTGGCCGAAGGCATGGTGATCACGGTCGAGCCGGTCGTGATCGAAGGGGAGATGGATTTCTCCATGGACAACCGCTGGGAGGCACGCACGGTCGATGGGACGATGGTGGCCCAGTTCGAGCGCGCGGTCATGGTGACCGCCGGCGGCGGGGTGATCCTCAGCGGCGACTAATCGTCCGTCTGGAGGTCCAGCCGCCACTCGTTCATCCGCATCCAGTTGGTTGAGCCGGGGGGATACGCTTCATCGTGATCACCGATCAACGTAAACCCCGCCTTCCGGCAGACCGCGTTCGATGGGGCGTTCTCGACGGATGGAAAGGCGTGCAGGTACCGGTGCCGACCTTCAGCCCGCGCGTGCTCCACCACCAACCCGGTGGCAACCGAGGCGATGCCCCGGCCCTGAAACTCCGGGAGCACGCTCCAGCCAGTCTCGTAGACCGCCTTGTCTCGCCATTCGCTGTCCCACACGCCGATACCGCCGACCGCCACACCGTCGGGAAGCAGCACGATGCGGAACATCTGGCCCGTATCCCGGTCGTTCAACGCCAGATAGCGCTCGTGCCGGGCGATCACCTGCTCATCAGTCTCTGGTCCGCCGAGATGCGCCATCATTTCCGGCGCGTTGTTGCGGCGCAACACGTCGAGGTCGCCCGCGGTCCACGGCTCAATCCGCACCTGTCGTTCATCCACGCGATCGGGCATGTTGCTCCCATCGTTCATCCTCTCGCTCACTGGTCATTGCGGCCAAGACTAGGATGCAATGGGGACAGCCGATGTCCGCGTTTCCCTCGAAGTTCGCGTGATTGCCTCAAGCTGGGCTGAAATGTCCCTTTGCACGGGGCCGAGACAAGCTCGGCAGCCCTACGAAATGACGTTGAACCGCACCGCGGGGCTGAATCGGCATGATCCAGCC
>JACCYX010000135.1 GCA_013696265.1 Chloroflexia bacterium | reverse complement strand
CTCCGCAACCGTACAAAATCGTCCAGCACGGCTCCTTGTACGGTTGCGGAGCTTGTCTCCGCCCGCGCTTACACTTACGCAGCGAGTTGCGGCATGACCTCACCTTCCACCACAACCGAACGCCAGGAAACGGCCTGGAACCGGGAGTTCACCGGCGCCGTCACCCGGTCCGAGCCGGTGATGGGTGACTCGGTGCTGCTCTCCTTCGAAGCGCCGGCCAACCTGGTCACCAACGCGCGGGCGGGGCAGTTCGTGGAAATCCTCTGCCGCTCGCCGTTGTCGTCCGACCCGCTCCTGCGTCGGCCCTATTCGGTCTGCGCCGCCGACTCTACCGCTAACGAATTGACGGTCCTGGTGCGTCCCTACGGCCGTGGCAGCGGTTGGCTCGTCGAGCAGCCGGTTGGAACCAGCCTGGATGTGCTCGGACCGCTCGGCAACACGTTTTCGGTGGCGCCGAAGAGCAAGAATCTGCTGATGGTGGCGGGTGGAGTCGGAGCGGCGCCGTTGCTGATGCTGTCGCACGAAGCGGTCGCCGGGGGGCTCGACGTCACCTGGCTGCTTGGGGCAATGAGCGCCAACGGTCTGCTCGCGCCGCAACACCTGCCGGGCGAAGTCGAGTACGTGGTGGCGACGAACGACGGCAGCGCCGGTCATCACGGGTTCGTGACCGAGCTGGTGCCGCAATACCTCCAGTGGGCCGACCAGGTCTTTGCCTGCGGTCCCGAACCGATGTTCCAGTCGTTGCGCCGGGAGGTACTGGCGAACCGTTTCGCGTCGAAGCCGTCCGTCCACTTGTCGGTCGAACGGACGATGGCCTGCGGGGTCGGGGCCTGTCTCGGATGCGTGGTCGAGACGAAGGGCGGGATGAAGACATCGTGCGTGGAGGGTCCGGTGTTCGACATGGACTATCTGGTGTGGTCGTGAGCCAACCCGCCAGCGAGGTGCTCGCGCCGGACCTGACCGTCGACCTCGCGCCGAACAACCCACGCGAACTGGTGATCCGGAATCCGGTGATTCCGGCTTCCGGCTGCTTCGGGTATGGGCTCGAGTACAGCGGAATTGTCGATGTCCAGCGGCTCGGTGCCTTCGTCTCCAAGGGCATCACGCCGAAGCCAAGGTCCGGGAATCCGATGCCCAGGATCACCGAAACTCCGTCGGGCATGTTGAACGCGATCGGTCTCCAGAACCCCGGCATCCGGGGGTTCATCAGAAAATATCCGCCTATCTGGGAATCATGGCGGGTGCCCGCGATCGTCAACATTTCGGCGGAAACGGTCGAGGACTTCGCGATGATGGCGCGGGAACTCGACGACGTACCCGGCGTGGCGGCGCTCGAAGTCAATATTTCCTGCCCGAACATCAACGCCGGGGGTTTCTGCTTCGGCTGGGATCCTGACATGTCAGCCCAGGTGACCCAGGCGGTCCGCGAGGCGACCACCCTGCCGATGATCGTCAAGCTGAGTCCGGGCGCGGTGGACGTGATCGAGATCGCCCAAGCGGTCGAGGACGCGGGGGCCGATGCTGTCTGCCTGATCAACACGCTGGTTGGGATGGCAATCGACACGCGGACCCGACGGCCGATCCTGGCCAACAACACCGGGGGGCTCTCCGGGCCAGCGGTCAAACCCGTCGCGGTGCGGATGGTCTACCAGGTCGCCCAGGCGGTAGGCATCCCGATCGTGGGTCTGGGAGGCATCTCGAACCTCGATGACGCGCTCGAGTTCTTGATGGCGGGGGCCTCGGCGATCCAGGTCGGGACGGCGGTTTTCTCGGAGCCGGGGGTGTTGATCCGGCTGATCGATGACCTGACCGAGTGGATGACTCGCAACGGCGTCCACACCGTTAGCGAGATCGTGGGTGTGGCCAACCCGCGGTTTCGCTCCCATGTTTCGGTTTCCGCCGGCTACACCGACGAGGTTGCCGAGGGGTAACATCGTCCGAGAACCAGCGGACTCACCCGGTAGTGGCCGCCCTTGTGGCGGCCAACGCCAGAGGTTCCGAGCACCTTTTCACCGCGGTATCGATGGCCGCCAAAAGGGCGGTCACTACCATAGCCCGGCGCGAACAGATCGATAGATCCAGGGAGACACGTGTACAAGCCCAAAATCGATGTGCTCGAAACGATGCGCGAAACTGGTGCCCTCAAGCATGGGCACTTCCTCTACGCCTCGGGGCGGCACGGCGAGGTCTATCTCGAAAAGTTCGATCTGTTGCGCGATCCGGCGGCCACGGTTGAGCTGTGCGCCGAGTTTGCCGAGCGGTACCGGGACGACCGGATCGATGTCGTGGTTGGCCCGACGACCGGAGGGATCCTGCTGGCATTCGAAACGGCCCGGCAACTCGGCGTCAAAGCGGCCTACGCCGAACGGGCTTCGGACAGCGGTCCCGGCCGCGAAATCCGGCGTGGCACGACCTTCGCGCCAGGATCGCGCATTCTAGTGGTCGATGATATCCTCACGACCGGCGGCTCGGTCCGTGAGACGCTGGAGGCGCTGGAGCCGCATCCCGTCGAGGTTGTCGGTATTGGGGTCATGGTCGATCGGAGCGCGGGCAAGACCACGTTTGGAGATGTGCCGTTGTTCGCGCTGGCGTCGCACGAGTTCAGTTCGTGGCTGGCGGATGAATGCCCGTTGTGCGCCGATGGCGTGCCACTGGAGAAGCCGGGAACGACTTCGATGCCGGGATGATGCGGAAACCGGGTGAATGTCGAGTGAATCGAACACCACGTAGGCGATCCGTAGGGGTCAACCTCCGTGTTGACCTGATCTTGGCGGTCACCGAAATCTGGGCGAACACACGAATCGACCAGATCCGATTGGCGAGACGGCGTTCATGGTCGATTCTGGTCCGCCCCTACACGAACCTTTGTCACGACCCGTTCTTGGAGATTTCGCCCGGATCCCGTATCAGGGCTGGTGCTCGCGCTCGTGTTCCAGTTTGGATTTCAGTTCATCGCGCAGCAGGACCAGCTCGTCAAGCCGCTGTTCGATCTGGGACATGGTGTCTTCGCGGGGTCGTTCGGCGTATTCGTCGCGGAGTTCGATGAGGATTTGGGCGAGGCGTCCGATGGTCCGAACGGTTTGGGCCGGTGATTCGTCCCGCGATGGTGAACTGAAACCGCTCATCGACGCTCCTTGATCGTTATGGTGCCGGATTTGGCGCGACTCGCGCCGGTCCCGATCGACCTTGGGTACGTTCGTAGCGTAGCATGGAATCGGTTTCGCCAGTACTGTACGTTCAGTCAAACATGAGTCATCAAGAAACGTGCTGATGTTCTATGGTGGATCCTGATGCCGGCGTGCGGATACGGAGTGTAGGCAAACCTGGTATTGGCGAAGCTCGTCTTCGCCCGAGATCAGGGTCGACATGAACTCGACCGCTATCAGTGATTTTCCATCTAATGACCTGAATTCCCCCTGGCGCAAGGCACCGTCAAAGGCTGCCCGGAGCCACTCCACGCGAGAAGGTCAGCGTCCGCTCCGAAACCTCTTGCGCCTGGTCCCAGCGACCGATGAACGCGACGTAGGCGAGGTTCGAGAGCCCAATGTGGAGCAGGCAGAGCCGCAGCCGTTCCTCGAAGTGCGGGAGGTCGAGCCTGATGCCGGCGTAGTGGCGCTTCGCCTCGGCCAGAATGTCGATGTCTTTCCAGGCCGGTCGCCACGGCCACCAGAAGACGAGCCACGCGAGGTCATAGAGGAAGTCGCCGTACATCGCGCATCCCCAGTCGATGACTCCCGTGAAATTCGGGCCGGAAACCAGCACGTTGTAGTTCATCAGGTCGCTGTGGATCAGGTGCCGGTCCGTCGGCGCGGAGTGCGCGAGTGCGACGAGCGTGGCGTACGCCTCGTCGAACATCGTGGCGCCGACGGTTGAGCGCTCCAGGCGGCTTCGCCAGCCACCGCCACGCGACCCTGGGGGATCCTCGGCGACTGACACCAACGCCGCCTCCCAACTCGGGAAGTGGGCTTTGGTGTCAGCTCCCCAGCTTCCGTAGCCGCTGGTTCCCGAAACATCGGCGAGACGCATGGCATCGAGAGCGGCGAACAGCGACGGCAGCAGCTCTCGCATCTGGCGGCTGTTCACATCGTCGATCGGGGTTCCAGGCACCCGTTCCGAAATGGCGTATGAGTTGCTGAAGGCATCGCCGATCTCGGTTACCACCGGGATCGGCAGTCCGGGCGTGACGTAGCGGCGCGCCAGCCGGTCGCGCTGGAAATCGTCGATGTGGGCGCTGAACCGGATGACATAACCTGCATGGTCGCGCATGAAGCCATAGGCGCTCGACCAGCCGCCGGGCCGCAACGCTTCGATGTTCGAGGCATCTCCACCAAACCGGTCCGCGAGGAACGCCCTGGCCGCTTCGATGCCGACTCCTTCGGCAAGTGAGGTTGGAAGTGCTTCGTCACTCACGCGACCGGCTCCTCTTCGAGTGCCGGCTCGTCCACCGTCTCTGCGATGGGGCTGGCGAGCGCGGCCGGAATCTCGCCTTCGAGCAGGGTGGTCAGATCTGTTTCATTGAGCAGGGGCACCCCGAGTTGCTCGGCTTTCGCCGCCTTGCTCCCGGCGTCGGCCCCGGCGATCACGGCGCTCGTCTTCTTCGAGACGGAACCTGTCACGTTGGCGCCCAGCTTGCGCAGCGTCGCCTCGGCTTCAGGGCGGGTGAGCGTGTCGAGGCGTCCGGTGAGGACGAGCGTGAGTCCGGCCAGCGGACGCTGCCGGGTCTCGGCTGAGGAGTCATCCTGGGAGCGAACGCCGACCGCTTCAAGTTTGGCCACGAGGTCGCGGTTGACCTGCTCGACCGTGAAATCGTGGATGCCGGTGGCGACGACATCGCCGATGCCGGGAATCTCGGCGATCTCCTCGGTGGTTGCGTCGAGCAGCGCCCGCATCGACCCGAACCGGTCGGCGACGAGGTTGGCGGTGCGATCGCCGACGTGCCGGATGCCCAGCCCGTGGATCACCCGCCACAGCGGCTGCCGCTTGCTCTTCTCCACCGACTCCCGCAGGTTCTCGGCGCTCTTCTCGCCGAGTCCTTCGAGTTGCGCTACCTCGGTCCAGTCGAGCCGGTAGATGTCGCCGGCATCCGAAATCCAGCCGAGGTCGACGAAGCGGTCGGCGAGGTTCGGCCCCAGCCCGTCGATGTCCATCGCCGCCCGGCTGATGAAGTGGTGGATTCGCTCCTTCAGTTGGGCCGGGCACGAGGCGTTGGTGCAGTAGCGTTTCGCGACTCCCGGCTCGCGGTGAACCGGCGTCCCGCAAGACGGACACGTGTCCGGCATCTGGTAGGGAACTTCGATGCCGGTGCGACGTTCTTCGATCACCTTGACGACCTGGGGAATGACATCGCCAGCCCGCTGGACGACGACGGTGTCGCCAATCCGAATGTCCTTGCGGGCGATCTCGTCTTCGTTGTGCAGGGTCGCCCGGCCGACCGTGACCCCGCCGATGTTGACGGGTTCGAGCATGGCCAGCGGATTCAGGGTGCCGGTGCGCCCGACGTTGATGACGATGTCGAGCACTTTCGTCGTCTGCTGGATGGCCGGGAACTTGTAGGCCGTGGCCCACCGCGGGTCACGGGCGACGTAGCCGATTTCCTCTTGCTGGTGCAGGCTGTCGACCTTGACCACCGTGCCGTCGATCTCGAAATCCAGTTCGGCGCGTCGGGCCAGCCACTCCTGGCAGGTCTCCCAGACTGAACCGACTGTGTCGTGGCGTTCGGCGTCGAGCGAGGTGGTGAATCCCAACTCCCGCATGAGTTCGAGGCACTCGAAATGGGTCGGTGGGAGCGTTATGCCGGTCGCGCAGCCGATCTGGTAGGCGAAGAGGCGCAGCGGCCGCTGGGCGGTTATGCCGGGATCCTTCTGGCGAATCGACCCGGCAGCGGCGTTTCGCGGATTCATGAACAGCTTGCCACCAGCATCCGCTATCCGGCTGTTGAGCTCGTCGAAATCGGATTTGCGCATGTAAATCTCGCCGCGAATCTCGATCGTCGCCGGCATGGCGAGACGCGACGGCTTGCGCAGTCGGACCGGGATCGCTCGGATGGCGCGGACGTTGGGGGTGATGTCGTCGCCGACGAACCCGTTGCCGCGGGTCGCGGCGTGGTCCAGAACGCCATCCACATAGGTGAGCGCCACGGCGACCCCGTCGGTTTTCGGTTCGGTCACGTAGGTCAGATCGCTGGCGCCGGCGAAGCGCAGCGCGCGCTGGGCCCAGGCCGCCAACTCCTCTTCGTTGTAGACATTGCTGAGGGAGAGCAATGGGCGGGGGTGGACGATCGCGCCGAACTCGGACGCGGTATGCGCCCCGACCCGCTGGGTTGGCGACTCGGCGGTCACGAGTTCTGGATGCTCGGCTTCGATTCGCCTGAGCTCGTTCATCAGGGCATCGTATTCGGCGTCAGTGGCCGTTGGCTGGTCGAGCACAAAGTATTCGTAGGCAAACTGGTCCAGTTGCAGACGAAACTCGTCGACGTGCCGTTGCAGGTCGGTCTGATCCATCTACTTTAAGTCTCCTGCTGCGTGGGCATGTTGAGAGTTGGCCGAGACGTTCCCAAATGACCGTCAGCCGTAATGCCTCGCGACAACCGCCCCGTCATCCTTCGCTGCGCTCAGTGGTCCGTCCAGATCGACGTGTCTCATTCCGCATTCCCACCCACCGTCATGCTGAGCGCCAGCGAAGCATCCCCGTGCGAAGCACTCGACGGCGCAGCCGGCGCCTGATACCGGGGACCATCAGTCCGCCTGCGGCGGATGCGCTTCGCGCGGGGACCCTTCGCTGACGCTCAGGGTGACGGTGGGGACGCGGACATCCACTGGACACATCAGGTTGGACAGACGACTCAAGGTGACGGTTTCACGGCAGGGTCGAGTGTCGGGCAGTCCAGGCCGGGCGTTCGAATGCGAACGCATGTACGACTGTGGTATATCATAGGCGAGTCGTAAGAGGGTGTTCGTACACCGAATCGAGTGTATCATGCGACCGAATTCGCCCTTCCGCCCGATAGCCGTTCCGCCTCACGGGGTTCCCGTATGCCTGGCAAAACCGCCTCAGAGCCCGTTCAAGCACCCATCGACGAGCAGCGATACAGTGCGCTGTGCGAGCGTGCCCTTGACTTCGTGCGGGCGAACGGCGGTTCGGTTCATGAGGACCGGCTGGTTCGTCATGTTTTCGGTAACAGCGGCTCCCCGGCGATCTGGAGGCCGCTCTTGCGCGGGGTGCTCGCCGATGAAACGGAGACGGTAACGCTCGTCGACGAGCATTGGTCGCTGATCCGGGAATCGACGGGCACCGGGGCGACGATCCTCGATGAGTTCGTCGCGATCGATGTCGAAACCACCGGGCTTCGTCCGGTTAATCAGCGGGTAATCGAGATCGCGCTCCACCGCTACCGTAGCGGTCAGCTTGAGGAGCGGTACGAATCGCTCCTGAATCCAGGGCGCGAGATACCGGCCTTCATTTCGACCTTGACCGGCATCCGGAATGAGGATGTCGAATTCGCGCCCGTCTTTGCCGACGTAGCGGACAAGGTCGTCGAGTTCATCGGCGATGCCCTGCTGATCGGGCACAACGTCCGGTTCGACATCTCGTTCGTGAACGCCGAACTCAAGCGGGCGGGGCACGAGCCGCTGGTCAACGAACGGCTGGATACCCTGACGCTCGCGGTCCGCTACCTCAACAACCTCAAAAAGCCGAGCCTCGACCGCGTCGCGTCGAAACTCGGGTTGCAACCGCGCGACATCCATCGCGCCGGCCGCGACGCGCATCTCACGGCCGAGGCCGCGCTCCGCCTGGTCGACATCGCGGCCCGCACCGGCGTGACCTCGATCGACGATCTCAAGGCGGCGGCCGCGCCCGCCCGGCATCGGCCCCGCGACGACGTGGGCCGCGCCCGCTCGCTGATGGACCGATCCTGGCTGGCCAACATTCCGCGCAAGCCGGGCGTCTACATCATGCGGAGTGCCCAGGACGAGATCATTTACGTCGGAAAGGCCAAGAACCTGCGCGACCGGCTGGCTTCCTATTATTCTCAACCGCTCGGGTACACGCGGAAGATGGACGGCCTGATTGAGTCGATGGCGCGGGTCGAAACCGAGGTGGTCGGCACCGAGCTCCAGGCGCTCGTGCTCGAATCCCAGCTCATTCACCGTTACCAGCCTCGCTACAATACGGCGATGCGGTCGTTCGAGCATTACCCCTACATTCGGATCGACATTTCCAACCCCTGGCCCCGTGTTTCGCTCGCCAAGCAGCGGAAAGACGACGGCGCCCGTTACTATGGACCGTACCGTAGCAGTAGCGGGGCCAGGAGGACGGTGGACGTCATCAACAGCGCCGTGCCGCTGCGGACCTGCACCCGCTCTTTCAAGACGGCCCGGAGCTACGGCAACCCGTGCCTGAGACTCGACCTCGGTCAGTGTCTCGGACCGTGCGTCGGCCGGACCGTGCGCGACGAGTACCAGGGACGGGTCGAAGAGGTCCTCGACTTCCTGGACGGGCGTGACGATGGCTTGCGGGCCCGCTTGTGGACGGGCCTCGAGGAGGCGGCCCAGCGCCTCGATTTCGAACGCGCGGACAAGCTGCGCAAGGACTTGCGCGCCGCGCTGTCCCTTATTGAAGAGCAGGATCGCTTGCGCATGGCTGAGCAATCGCACAACCTGTTGCTGGTGCAAGCGTCAGCCGATCCGGCATCTCGCGAGGTGATGGTCATCCTCAAGGGGCAAATCTGGGCCCAGATGCGCGTGGCCAGGATCCCGGAAATCGAAATCGACGGCTACCCGGTGGCGGGGGATGACTCTCCCGTCGAGGACCAGTTGATGACCGTGATGCCAGGCGGCGCCGCGAGCGACGAGGTGACGGTTGTCGATGGCGCACGTGTCAACGATCTCTCCGACCGGTTGCTGCAGATCATGCTGCGGTACCAGTCGTCGACTCAGGAGCCGGTCGACCAGTACCGGGCAGACGAGGCGAGCATCGTCAACCGGTGGCTGTTTCGGAACCCCGGGCACCCGTCGATCCTGCCGCTCGATCTCGATCGCTCGACCGACCGTGGCTACCTGGTGAGCCTGGCGCTCAAGGTGCTGGCCCTGACCGACGAGGCGCTGGAGTCGGTGATGCGGGAGGATTTGGCGGCCGAGGACGAGATCGAACCGCCTGTCGTGGATGGAGAAGGATCGTAACGGTGCCGATGTGGTACTGGCGATGAACA
>JACCYX010000480.1 GCA_013696265.1 Chloroflexia bacterium | reverse complement strand
CTGCCTTGGCCGGATTCATCTTCTCGTCGACGGTCCAGAAGTGGGCGACGATCACGGTGAAGATCGGGACCGTGGCGGTGAGGATCGCGGCCAGCCCGCTGTCGATCCGGGTTTCGCCCCAGAAGATAAGGCTGTAGGGGATGGCGCTGTTGAGCAAGCCCATCATGAAGAATCCGGTCCAGTCACTTCTGGTTGTGGGAATCGGGATGCCCCGAATCCGGATCACGGCGTAGAGGATGGCCGCGGCGAGTACGACCCGCCCGAAGGCGACGGTGAGCGGCCCGATGTCCTCGACCGCAACCTTGCCGAAGAAATAGGAGGCGCCCCAGACCGCGCTGAGACCGATGAGGAGGAGCCAATCCCGTGCGTTCATGGCGAGCGAGGTTCGGGCGGCTGGTCCGGGGTGCTGCATGGTGGATCGCATTTCAGGATTGGCGCGCCGGATTCGGTTCGGGGCGCGGCGTCCGATGGACGGGGCGTACCGAATCACAACGTGGTGTGTCCCTTCCTGTGAGATCGAGCGCCGGGCTATCCGTCCTCACGCGCCTGGCATCGGCGACCAGTTGCGCTGCTACACTCACCGGCATGGAATCCAACCGTGCCACAGTCGGGTCGATCCGAACGCTTCTGTACGCCTTCGAGCCGGCGTCTGAATTGCTGCGCGTCGCCCGGCCCGGCCAGGGGTTCGTTAATGACGTCTATTTCCTCACGACGTCACGATCCGATTTGGTCCTGAAAGCGTTCGACGATGAGGCTGGCGCATGGAAGCCGCACAAGGAACTGGCGATCTGTTCATTGATGCGCGAACTCGACATACCGTCGCCAAGTGTTCTCCTTGTCGATTCGACGAAGACCATCGTGCCCTTCATCTATTCGCTCTCGGAACGCATCGACGGGGATGTCTATTCGGATGTGCTCTCGTCGTTGAGCGTGGACGAGAACCGCCGCATCTATCGGCAATTGGGCGATTATCTGGGGAGGCTGCATCTCACCACGTTCAGCCGCTTTGGCGACGTTCGATGCCAGGACGGCGAGTTGGTGGTTGGTCCCGCTCACGAACTTGACCGGGATGCGGCGGGACGCCTTCAGGGACCCTTCGCGACCTGGCTGGACATGCACCGGGAGATCGTCAACACCCGGCTGAAGCTGATGCGGGGAACGGCGTTCGCGGATCTCGTACCCCGGATCGGGACGTATCTCCAGAATCATCACGCGGAGATCGACTGCGATATCGTGCCACGTTTGCTACACATGGACCTCCACCCCGGAAACATCCTGATTCGGGACGGCCAGATGGCCGCGATTCTCGATGTGGAAGAATCCGTCGTCGGCCACAATGAATACGACCTGATGCGGACCGAGCTGGCCAATTTTCGGGACCGCGATCCTGCTTATGAACGTGCATTCATGGATGCCTATACAGGACACGTCTTGCTCGATGAGGGGTTCGCGCGGCGCAAGCATTTCTACGACGCATCGAGGACGCTCGCCTGGATCCGGAGCCTCATCCTGAATTCGCATGCTTACCCAGGGGATCAAGCCGACCGGTATCGCCAGGCTGCCCGCTCGCACGTGGAATCGCTTGCCTGAACCGGCCGCGCGGGCGGTGCCCGGCGCAGGCACGTCGATCCGCAAACCGTCATGTCCGCGCGGGTCTGGTGCCGCCGCCAGTAACGAATCGCTTGATAAGCCGGCCATCGACCATGGCCATTGCCCCGATGATGAGGATCATGCCCAGCACCTGGTGCGTCAGCAATCGTTCCTCCAGGGTCACTGCTCCGAGCAGCACCGCAACGACGGGAATGACATACGCCACCAACGATGCGTTGGTGGCCCCGGCGGTGGTCAGGATGCGGTAGAAGAGGAGATAGCCAAGGGCGGTCCCGAACACGGAGAGGACGAGGATCGCGAGGACCGCATCCATCGACCAGGTCTCCGCCGTTCGCCAGGGGCGGTCGGCAAACACGACGACCGGGAGCAACCAGACGGCCGCGGTACACAACTGGCCGAGGGTGAGGATCATTGGCGGCACGTCCTTCAGCGACCGCGCGTAAACCGCCGCGAGTCCATACAACAGGCC
>JACCYX010000462.1 GCA_013696265.1 Chloroflexia bacterium | reverse complement strand
GCTGCATGAATTCCGACATCGAGACGTCCGCGACCAGGCGCCCCCGCCCGATCACCAGCACGTGGTCGGCGGTCTGTTCCATCTCGCTCATCATGTGACTGGAGATGAAGACGGTTCGGCCCTCGGCGGCGAAGCGCCGCATCAGCGTTCGCACCCACTGGATGCCCTCGGGGTCGAGCCCGTTCACCGGCTCGTCGAAGAGCAGCACCGGTGGGTCGCCGAGCAGGGCCGAGGCGATGCCCAGCCGTTGGTGCATCCCAAGTGAGAACCCGCCGACCTTCTTCCCCGCCACGCCGGTTAGGCCGACCATCTCAAGCACCTCGTCGACCCGCTGCCGGGGCAGGCCGCCCGCCTGCGCCTGCCAGAGCAGGTGGTGGTGGGCCGAGCGTCCGCCGTGGACCGCGGACGGGTCGATCAACGCGCCAATCTCCCGCATCGGCGCCCGCTTGTCGCGGTACGACTGGCCATTGATGGTCACGCTGCCCTCGGTTGCCTTGTCCAGTCCAAGGATCATGCGCATCGTCGTCGACTTGCCGGCGCCGTTGGGGCCGAGGAACCCGGTCACGATGCCGGGCTTCACCTCGAAGGTGAGTCCGTCCACAGCGGCCGTGCTCCCGTAACGTTTCGTCAAACCTGTTGCCGTTATCATTCCGTGTCCTTTCGATGATTCGCGTGCAGACCGTCCATCAGATGAAAGAGTCCCGTCCTGGCGTCATAGGCAGCGTTCCTTCCTCACGAACCTGGCTTGGGGACGTCTGGCATCTCTTCCTGTTTGGGGTCGATGCGCACGATCGAGAGCAATGGCAGGCCTAGATCGCGTACTTTCCTGAGCAATCCGTGCAACGCGGCCTGATCGACCACTGGGCCGGTTACAAACGTGTCGCCGTTCTCTTCCGGGGTGAGGGTCATGCCGTCGAACCAGTCGGTCCATTGATGGCCAAGATGGCCCTTGATCCGGATTTGATAGACCTTCGGCTGGCCAGAATCGGTTCCTGGGCGCAGGGTGTTCGACGCAGTCCGGTACGTGTCGTGCGGTCGTTGTGTCGGTATGCATTTGCCTTCCGTGGTCATTGGTCTTCCTCCGTATTGGCGACGGTGAGTCGGTGACATCTGTGTCACTCGTTCGTCTACAAAGGAGCATAGGTGCGGCACGGTACGCACGGAGAGACACGGAAGTGTTGTTTGGAGGTGTTGTTTGGGGTGTTGGTGGGGAGGGTATAGAGAAGGGGGATGCGTCAAACGTCATCCGCAAAGCGGCCATGAGGGCCAGCGGCCACCTTCCCCCCGACCCGTCGTTCCGAGCCTGCGAGGGCTCATCCCGGCCCGGCGCGGAGCGCATTAAATGTCTTTCCGAGCTTGCGAGGAATCTCTTCGCCGCAGCGAACAGTGCCCCTACACTACTACGCCGAAGTCCCCGCTCAACTCACCGTCACTACCAACGTCTCGCCTACAGCGATTTGCAGGAAGGTTGATTGGTGCTGCCCAGCACGGGCCGAGACAAGCTCGGCAGCCCTACGCATCCGACGCAGTCATCCGACCCGCCAATCTGAAACTCGTGGTGGTCTACACCAGGCCCAATTCGCGGGCACGGGCGATGGCTTCGGTGCGGCTTTGGACGTCCAGTTTGCCAAAGATCTTCCGGTTGTGCCCTTTGACCGTGTCCAGGGCGAGGAAGAGTTTTTCGCCGATCTCTCGATTCGAGCGTCCCTGGGCGATGAGTCGCAGCACGTCCAACTCGCGTGGAGACAATGGCTCGGAAAGCAACTGGGCCGCGGGAAGAGAAGACCGATCCTCGCGCTTCTGGACCTCGGCTTCGAATACGGCCAGCAGCTTGCCGGCATAGGCCGGCCTGGCCCCACGAGCAACCGCGTCGGTCAAGAGGTGCGCCATCGGCGCACCTTCGTCGAGGAAGAGGCGGACGTAGCCGCCCGGCTCGGCCAGCGCGAGCGCCTCACTCAGCAGGCGCCCAGCCACGTCCTGTTCGCCATGCGCCTCCAGCGCGAGCGCCTGGAGCACCATGACCTTGAGCCGTTCATCCTCCCAGCCCTTGGCCTCCACCTGCCGCCGCCATCCCTCCAGCACCGCCAGGGCCGCGGACGTCTCACCCTGGGCCAGGTGGACCCGAGCCTGGCTCATGGGGAGGTCGTGCGCCTGGGCCAGCTTCGCGGCTTCCGCCAGGTTGCCCTGACGCAGCAACGCCAGCACCTGGGCGGCGGCGACATCAGGCATCCGGAACCAGAAATTTCGCTGGCGCACGGACTGTTCCGTTTCGGCTAACAGAGCGATCGCGCCGGTCACGTCACCCTGGGCGAGTTGCAGGCGGGCGAGAAACAGCTCACTGGAAACGAAGCTGGCGATTTCGACCTGGCGCGCCAGGTGGACGCTCAGTTGTCCGTGCTGTCGCGCGGCCTCCAGATCGTTCCATTTGTAGCGGATGCGGGCCAGGCCAACATGCGCTTCACAGGCAACCGGCCCTGGCGGATCACCGACCAGGCGCAGGACGCGCCGGTAGGTCTCGGCCGCAACCGAGAGCTGGTTATCGAATTCCTGGATGTTGCCCAGGCCGGTTGTGGCCAGGATGTTGACGTGGACGTTTCCAGACGCCTCGCTGGCCGATATGGCTTCGGTGTAGGCACGGCGGGCCGCGGCGCGGTTTCCCTGGTACTGGTAGGCGAGACCCAGCTTCCAAGCCGTGGCGGCGCGTTCACGCAGGTTGTCGGGGTGCAGGTACTTCAGGGCCCGGCGGGACTGGACGATGATGGTTTCGATCTGGTGTGGATCGGCGGCCAACAGGGCCAGCAGGGCACGGATGCCCGCAATGCGTCCGATGAGATCGCGTGTCTCGTCGTCTGGCGCCACGCCGTGCAGGGCTGCTTCGGCAGCCTGGAGTTTGGGTTCGACGCGGGTCACGTGACCGGCGATCGACAGCACCGACGCGAACATCACCCACAACGAGGGCCTGGCATCCAGCACCGGGGCCGGCAGCGATTCCAGCCAGGCCAGCACCGCGGCCGTCCCGCCACGAACGTACAGGGGCGTCCCCTTGCCTACGATCAGCCGCTCGGCGCGCGTTACATCGTTGGCGGCGGCCGCGTGCTGAAACGCTTCCAGCTCAAGGCCATGGTTGTCAAACCACACGCTGGCCCGGCCGTGGAATACGGTCACTTCCGGGAGGCCACACGGGGCCTCCCCGACAAACCCGGCGGTGCCCTGGTGCAGTCGCTGTCGCAGCAATTCAGCAAAGAGATGGTGATAGCGGTACCAGCGCCGCTCGTCGTCCAGAGGGACGAGGAAGAGGTTGGCGCGTTCGAGATATGCCAGCGTTTCCTGCCCGGAAATCGAGGAGTCGAGCAAAACCGCATCGCACAGGGGCCCGTACAGGCGGTCGAGGATCGACGTGCGCAGCAGGAACGCCTGGACGCGTTCGGACTGCTGGTGCAGGACTTCTTCGACCAGATAGTCCAGCACGAACCGGTGGCTGCCGGTGAAGGACGTGATGAAGCTGGTGGCGTCCTGGTGTCCCCGCATTGAAATGGCGGCCAGTTGCAGGCCGGCGATCCAGCCCTCGGTGCGGTCTTCCAGGGCGGCGATGTCCGCCGCCGAGAGGGTGAGCCCCATCACGGGGTTGAGAAACTCGGCGGCCTCGGAGGGGGTAAACCGCAGGTCGGCGGCGCGCAGTTCGGTCAATTGGCCCCGGCTGCGTAACCGGGCCAGCGGTAATTGCGGATCTTCGCGGGTGGCGATGACCAGGCGCATCCGCGGTGGCTGGTGCTCGAGCAGAAAGGCGAGCGCATTGTCAATTGGTTTGGCATCGATCAGGTGGTAGTCGTCGAGGACGAGGATGAAATTGTCTGGGACGGTGGCGAGTTCATTGAGCAGGACTGTCAGCATCGATTCGATTGGCGGTGGCTGCGGGGATTGGAGCGCACTCAATAGCCCCTCCCCAATATTCGGCACAATCGTTCGCAAGGCGGCGACCAGGTACGCCAGAAAGCGGGCGGGGTCGCTGTCCGCGTCGTCCAGCGACAGCCAAGCGGTCGGCCGCCCGGCACCGGCGACCCATTCGCTGACCAGCGTGGTTTTTCCAAATCCGGCGGGGGCGGAGATGAGGGTGAGCTTGCGGTGCAGGCCCTCCTTCAGCCGCCCGGTCAGGTGAGGGCGAGGGATAGCCTTGGGCCGGGGCGGGGGAACATAGAGTTTCGTGACCAGGAGTGGCGTAGACATTAACTTATCATAACGTACATCGACCCTTATAGATAGCGGTACGTTCCGCGTCGATTGTGGACCACCGATCCCGCCGACCAGAGGAAAAATCCCGGTTCAGGGCATCCCCCGACCCTCGCACGCGTACGTTCACTGTGCGTGACGCACGCCGACCGCTACCATGACGATTGGACGTCTCCGATCCTGGCATGTCACGTCCGGTCGCGGGCGTATCCGTCAACCCCTCTCGACTCCCACGTCATCAAGGGACGGTTTCAGGACCAATGCCACGAGCATTCAAGGTTGGACATCTGTATGGGGTCGATATCAACGTGCATCCCGCGTTTGGCCTCGTCCTCGTCTGGGCGGTCTGGCAGTGGGGTCTCAGTTCGTCGCGCGGTGTCGGCGCGTTCGCGCTGGGGATGCTCCTGGTCACGCTGGTGTTCGCCTCCGTCCTGCTGCACGAACTCGGGCACTGCGCGATGGCCCGCCAGTTTGGCATTCGGGTGCTGGATGTCACGCTCTGGCCGTTTGGCGGTGTCGCCCGGATCGAGCAAATGCCGGCTGAACCGCGCAGCGAGTTCCTGATTGCCGTGGCCGGCCCCGCCACCAACCTGGCGATCGCGGTTGCATTGCTGCCGCCCCTGCTCCTGACCGGCGTGCTGGCGGGGTGGGATACCCTGTTTTCCACAAGCACCCCGCTGGGCACCATGACCCCCGCCACGCTCCTCTCGTACCTGGCGATCACGAATCTATTGATCCTGCTCTTCAACCTCCTGCCGGCCTTTCCGGTCGATGGCGGCCGGATGCTGCGCGCCGCGTTGTCGCCGCGCCTGGGCCGCGACCGGGCAACCTCGGTCGCGGTCACGGCCGGGCTCGGGT
>JACCYX010000441.1 GCA_013696265.1 Chloroflexia bacterium | reverse complement strand
GCCCGGTCGCCCCACGGCGGGCGGGCGAGGTCGTTCGGCAAGCGCGACGGGGCAACCGCGGGCGGCACGCGCCGGATGACGCCAGGCGTGCCGGGGCACGTCCTCGTCCGGTCCGGATGCGTTCCAGGGGAGGTTGGCGTTCGCGTTCAGGGTTGGCGAGCGGTCCCTTCCAGTCGCCGGATCGGGCCGCCCGCACGGTCGTAACCGCTTGCACCTGTATGACGCCGGCCAGGCCGGAAAGGTTGCATGACCGCCCGCGGGAGTCCGCGCGAAGCACCACGATCAGGGACATCGTCGGGTCATCGTGCCGCCGCGCCGCCTGGCGCGGAAACACCCGTGGCGCTGGGAGGCGTCACGGGTGCTCGCGATGGTCATGACTGATTGGTAGACGGATGGAGGCTTACCCGCGCTCGTCGTCGATCTTGAGCCCGAGCAGCGATCCGATTAGCATCCCGATCGCCGCCCCGGAGAGGGCCCCCGCGAAGGCGACCACCGCCTGGTTGGCGAGGTCGTCGATGCCTGGCGCGATCAGCCAGCCGCCGATGAATCCAGCCGCCGCGCCAATCAGCATGCCGAAGGCCGCCGACCGCTCGCTGTTCGTGTTCGCCTGGCGGTCGTGCGCGTCGTTGCTGCCTTCCATTTCATACATCGTGCCCAGCACGATGCCAAAGACGAGGTGCAGGACCAGGTTGCCGAGCACCGGCAGGATGCCCGCGTCGATGCCGGTGCCGAGGAGGCCGATCCCGGCGATCGGGAAGACGACGAGAATCGACAAGGCCCACGGGATGAGCGAGAAGAGGGCGCCCCGCCGCCAGCCGGGACCGGTCAGCCGCGGTTCGGCCAGGCGGGCGTAGACCAGGGCCCAGACCAGCCCCATCACCAGGTTGAGGATCATGCCGATCGCGAAGATGTCGCCGACGCTCTCGGTCATCGCGTTGCTGGAGAGGGCCGCGAACCAGCGCTCGATCGTGTTCCCGCCGGCGCTCCCCAACGTGTTGGCCAGGGCGTAGGCGGCGGCGATGCTGGCCGTCATCGCGAAGGTCGCGATGAACCCGCTGGCCAACCCGTCACGCAGCCAGTCGTGACGAATCGCGTGGTCGTCCCGCAAGGCGAAACGCCGGGGGGTGGCGGAAGCTGACACTCGATCCATCTGGTTCTCCTGACGTGTGGCGCAACGCCATGACGCTGGAACGGCGGAATGCTTATAGCAGTGTTCGCTCCCGGCGCCCGAGCGGATTCATCGGCACGAAAACGGGGCACCCCGGTTGGACGCCCCCAGTGTATCGCGGATTGTGGCCGGATTGGCGGTCGGGTCTACCCGTTGGCGCGGCCGGGGCGGTTCACATCGTCGACATCGGAGACGACGGTGTCCGAGTCGTCCGTCACGCGCACGTCTTCACGGCGAACCGTGCCGCTGACCCGCTCGGTTTCGGTCGTGGCGTCCTTCGAGATCTCGACCTCTTCACGGACCCGTGCCCGCTTCTCGAGGTCGACCTCTTCGCCGTAGACCGGCACGTCGATGGTGCCTTCCTCGAAGGTGGCGTCATCGGCGTTCACGTCACGGTCGACGGTGCGGCGCGTGACGTGGACATGCTCTTCGGTGACCGGCACGTCAAGGGTTCGCTCTTCCGAGGAGACAACCTTGTCGATCTGGACCTGGCCGCGCTCGACCCCGCGCGTTTGGGCGGTCAGTTCCTCTTCGGTCAGGGGCACGTTGATCGTGTCGTTGTCCCGCACGTCGTCGTGGGCCACCTGGCCCCGGTCGACGTGGTGGTCGAACGGCTGGTCTTCCGTGTCCATCACGCCAGTACCGGCGGCTGTGCCACCCACCGGATTGTCGATTGGGAGACCGGCATCGGTGATCGGCTGGTCGTCATAGGCCGTCGTCGTGGTGGTCGTGGCTTCCGGAACCTGGTCCCAACCCTGGTTGAGCGCCTCGTCCTTGGTGACGTTGAGGTAGACGTTGTCGCCATCGGCGTTGTTGAGCGCGCTGAACGGGATGTAGTAGTCGGTCGGGAAGAAAAATCCCTTGCTGACGACCACGTATTCGCCCTGGACATCCTGGACGCTGCCGACCTTTTCGCCGTCGGAGCCGACGACATCCATGCCTTGAGTCAGGTTCAGTGTGGAGCTATTGTCCATATGAGTCCCTTTCGTGCGAGTTGAGAATCGGCCGGTTGGTGGTGCGACGTGGCCCCGCGTTCTGGATCACCACACCGCAACGACGGCCGATACGTCAGGGAAACAGTCCTAACGGTCAGGAGAGCGTAGCACACGATGTCGAACGCAATGGGAACCGTACCCTCGCAAGGGCTAGCGGCCTCGCAGGCTCACTTCACGCATAGCGCGACTATGCGTGAAGTGAGTCGCCGGCGCGCCAGGCGGACCCGCGCCTACCCGGCATCCTCGGTCAGGTTCCAGTTGGCGATGTTCCAGTACGGCGAGGCGAAGCCGTTGTCGTTTCCCAGGTTCTCCTCGCGCAGGCGGTTCGCGACGGCGTTGTAGAAGGGCCGGAGCACGATCGGGATGCAGACGACCTCGCCGATCACCAGGTCGTTGATCGCGATCAGGATTCGGGAAGCCTCCTCCAGGGTGGTGGCGACGAGCAATTCTTCGTAGAGCGCATCGAATACCGGGCTCTGCCAGCGCTGGATGTTCGGCGCGGTCCAGCCGTTGGACTGCTGCGAGATGTTCTCGCCATTCTCACCCGCGTACCACTTGTTCACGAACGACACCGGCACCGGGGTCGGCGGGCCGGACGAAATCGTGGCCATATCCCAGTAGAAGTGCTGGAGATTCTGGTCGTTGCCGGCGGCGC
>JACCYX010000413.1 GCA_013696265.1 Chloroflexia bacterium | reverse complement strand
ACCGCCACCGGCCAGCCCTGCTCGAACGAGATCGTGACGTATTCGGCCTCGTTCGGGGCGTCCTCCGGGGCCACGGTCAGGCCGTAAGCATCGCCCGGCGGTTCCTCCCACGGGTCTTCGATCACGCCGCCCTCGTGCGAGAGGTGCCAGAGGTTGCCGTCGAGCGAGTAGATCTTCTTCGCCGTGGCCGTGACGGGCACGTTGTGCGCCGCCGCGTAGTCGAGGGCGTCCTCCCGCGACCGGATATCCCAGTGCCGCCAGGGGGCGATGATTTTCAGGTCGGGCGCGAGCGACATGAAGGTCAGCTCGAAGCGGACCTGGTCATTGCCCTTGCCGGTGCAGCCGTGGGCCACGGCCCCGGCGTTCTCGATCCGGGCGACCTCGACCTGGTACTTCGCGATCAGGGGCCGGGCGATCGACGTGCCGAGCAGGTATTTCCGCTCGTAGATCGCGCCGGACCGGAGCGTAGGGAAGACGTAATCGCGGATGAACTCGTCCTTGAGGTCGTAGACGTGGGCCTTGGTCGCGCCGCTGGCGATCGCCTTGGCCTCGACGCCGCTCAGGTCATCGGGCTGCCCGACATCGGCGGCGTAGGCGATAACCTCGCAGTCGTAGTTTTCCTTGAGCCAGGGAATGATCACGGACGTGTCGAGTCCACCGGAATAGGCGAGGACGACCTTGCCGAGGTAGAGCTTGACGCCGCCGTTGTGGGTTGTCAATTCGTTGATGGTCACGGGGTTGGCTCCAGATGCGAGATGAGAGTCGTTCCGACGCGGGACAGGCTGCTAGACCGAACGGGGATGAGCCGTCCGGCTGGTACGTGCGCGGTCTGTGGGCATCGGGAACGATTGCATCTGGCCAGGTCATCCTCTAAAGTGAGATTCTGGATACGCTGAGCGGGCGTCCTGGAGACACCCCACCCCCGCCAGCGAACATCGTTGTCGCAGGCGCACAAGGAAGATAGTGCAGCTTCGCACAATCTGTCAAACGCGGAGGCACGAGCATGGTGGCGAATGCTGGCCGTCATGGATCGTTCCAGTACCGACCGGGGCTCAATCGTTTTCGGGTGGTGTCTTCACGCGGGAGAGACCGATGAATATCGCGAACCTGCCGGACCGCTTCTTCGCGTTCGTCATTGAGCTGATCATCTATTGCCTATTCATCGCGTTCTGCTGGTCAGTCGCCTACTTCGTGTTCGGCCAGTCGCTGGTTGATTCCTACGATGCCCAGGAGTTCGTCGTCGTGGACGGGCAACTGATGGACGTGGGCGCCTCCCGGACGTTCACGTTCGGAAACTCGGGGACAGGCTTTTACGCCTGGCTGCTCTACTGCCTGTACTTCGTCTGGTCGGAGGTGCGGTGGGGCCAAACGCTCGGCAAGCGGGCGATCGGGCTAAGGGTGGTGGACGCCCGGTCTGGCGACAACCCGTCGGTCTGGCAGAGCATCATTCGCCTCGCCTTCTTCCACATTGGAACGATTGGGCTTTTCATCCCGACCTGGATCATCATGGCCGTGTCGGAGCGCAACCAGCGAACCGGCGATGCGGCCGCGAAGACGCTTGTGGTCTACAAGGGGCAGGAACTGTCCTACGGGCCAGCCTGACTCGATGTCGATAGACATCCCGGAGTTCCTTCGGCAATGGATATCCCGGAACTTCGATGTCATCGAAAATTGGCACGTCCGGCCCTTGCGGGCGTACACCAACGATGTCTACCTCGTGGAGACACGCGAGGGACGGTACGTGCTCAAGGTGTACGGCGCCGGGTGGCGGCAGGACTCCGAGATTCGCTACGAGGTCGATCTGCTGAACCACCTCGATTCGCGGGGAATCCTGGTGGCGCGGACCGTCATTGGACGCAACGGCGAGGCGTTGCAGCACTTCGCATGCGTCGGCGAGCCGCGCCAGGCGGTCCTCTACAACTACGCCGCCGGAAGCAAGCCGGAGCCGCCGTTCACCCCCGCGATGTACCACCGGGAGGGCCGGGCGGTGGCCGCCCTGCATCATGCGTCCGACGACTTCGTGACGCCCCACCGGCGGCGTCCACTCGATCTCGCGGCACTGATCGACGGGCCGTTGGCGCTGGTGACCTCGCTCGACATCAACAACGTGGTAAGGAAAGCGATTCTCGAATTCTGCAAAGACGTCCGGTCCCGGCTGGAAACGCACATTGCCGCCGGGCTCGATTGGGGCGTCTGCCACGGCGACCTGACCTTCGACAACCTCCACATCACCGGCGATGGCGAGTTCGTCTGGTACGACTTCGACTCGGGCGGGCACAGGTGGCGAGCGGTCGACATCCAGGGCTGGACGGTTCTGGATGCCGCGTGGCAGCCCCTTTCACAAGCGTTCATGGATGGCTACCGGGAAGTGAGGCCGCTCAGCGAGAACGATAACGCGGCCGCGCCGTACCTGGCCGCCGCCTCGGAGGTCTGGGGTATCCAGATCGACCTCGAACGCCGTGTCCTCAACGAAAGACCATCGGCCGTTCGCGCCTATCTCGAGGAACGCGTCGACCGGTTCGCGTCCTGGCAACACGCCTTTCGCAAGGCTGATACGGACTTGGGTTGACCAGTGGTGGGACCCCATGCCGCACGGGCGGACCTGGATCGACCCACTATCGACACTTCCGCAATTTGGATCCTGGTCGGTTCTGTCGTCCGCCCGAATGTCCCTGGAGGGGAAATCACCAGTAGCTACCCAAAGTTCGTATAAGGACTTCAAGCG